>JBEBXZ010000012.1:0-12013 GCA_040391335.1 Dokdonella fugitiva
GATACGGATGGCTTGCTCGATGATCTGCTCGGCGAGCTGCAGAGCCTGAACGCGGCGGACTTGCAGGATTGCGAAACGACCTTGCTGATCCACCCCTACGTGCTGAATGACTTTCTCGAGTTCAACGATTTCCTCGACAGTGCCGATGCGGCGGTCGAGGTGCTCAAGCTGGAGGGCGAGTTGCAGGTGGCGAGCTTCCATCCCGACTATTGTTTCGCCGACAGCGCGCCCGACGATATCGAGAACCATACGAACCGTTCGCCGTATCCGGTCCTGCACCTGCTGCGCGAGTCGAGCATCGAGCGCGCGGTCGACGCGGTCGCCGATCCGGACGAGATCTACGAGCGCAACATCGAAACCCTGCGCAAGCTCGGCAAGTCCGGTTGGGATGCGCTCCGGGTGGATGCCGGCAAGCGCGATTGACCAGGAAAGCCGCTTCCTGGAACGTCTCAGCTCGTCGCCGCGGGCAGCACGAGGTCCGCCGGCAGGCTGATGCGTGCGGCGATCGGAAGATGATCGGAGACCAGATGGGGCAGGGTGCGCAACTCGTCGACCTTCAGCGTTTTCGACGCGAGGATATGGTCGATCGCGCGGCACGGCGCCCAGCTTGGAAAGGTCGGCGGAGGCAGCTCGGGCGGCACCAGTGAGGTGCGCGCGAACAGGTTGCGCAGTTCCGGGCTTTCGATCGGCGTGTTGAGATCGCCGAGCAGCAAGGCGTTCGGATATCCCTCGAGCAGTTCCGTGATGTAGCCGAGCTGGTGCGCGCGTGCCTGCGGGCCCAGCGAGAGGTGTGCGATCAGCATGATCAGGGACTGCTCGCCGCTGCCGAAGCGTACCCACAGCACGCCGCGCCCGCGGATGCGTCCTGGCAGCGGGTAGTCGAGCACTTCGGTGGGCTTGAGCCGGGTCAGCAAGCCATTGCTCGAGGCGGCGACTTTCGCCACGCGGCGATTCGGCTGGTGGCTCCAGTAGGGGAATCCGGCGGTTTCCGCGAGGTATTGCGTCTGGTTGAGGAAGCCGGAACGCAGGCTGCCGAAATCGGCTTCCTGCAAGGCGACCAGATCGAATTCCTCGATCACGCCCGCGAGGCCATCGAGATTTGCCCGCTTGCCGGTCGGCAATACGTGCTTCCAGCTATGCGTCACATACTCGCGATAGCGCTTGATGCTGCCGCCGGCAAGGATGTTGCAACTCAACACCTGCAGATGGCGTGGAGCAGCCGGGACGATCTTCTTTTCTGAGGGAACCATCGGAGGCGGATAAGCGAGTGCGCGGAATGACGATCGCAGAGTGTCACACGAAGCATGTGAACAAAAAGGCCGCCCGTAGGCGGCCTTCGATATCGCGAGGGAGCAGAAGCCCTACTTCTTCTTCGGCTTGCCGGCGGCCTTGGCCGCCTGTTCCTTCTTGACCAGCGTATCGATCAGCGCGACCAGCTGCGGATAGCCGCCCGCGGAGGCGCCGGTGATCCGGTACTTGCCGTTGATGATGATGGTCGGCGTGCCGTCGACGCCGAACTTCGGCACCAGGTCGCGCGAACGGGCGAGCTTGCTCTCGACTTCGAACGACTCTGCCGTCTTCTTGAACTTCTCCACGTCGGCGCCGTGCTCGCCGTAGAACGCGGCGATGTCGTCGAACGAGCGGAACTGGCGCTTGTCGCGGTGCACGGCGTCGAACATCGCCTGATGCGTCTTGTCGAGCAGACCGAGCGATTGCGCCGTGTAGAACGCGCGGGCGAATGCCTCCCACTGCGCATTGAAGATCGCCGGCATGTAGCTGAACTGCGCATCGGCCGGAAGCTTCGACTTCGCCTCGTCCGCATACGGCTGGAAATGCGCGCAGTGCACGCAGGCATAGCTGAAGACTTCGAGCACTTCGATGCGATCGCCACTCGCGGTCGGCTGCGGTGGATCGATCAGGAAGTAGTTCTTGCCGGCTTCCGCGGCGCCCGGTGTGGCCGCTTCGGCCTGGGCGTGGTCATGACCGGCGTGATCGTGGCCCGCATGATCCTGGGCATGGGCTGCGAACGAGCAGGCGAACAGCAGGGAAGCAAACAGCAAAGGCAGGCGTTTCAACATCGGTGATCTCCAGGGTATCGGGTGCAACGTTCAGGGACAGCGGATTGCCGCGCCAAGTTGCATCAGCCGCCAGCGCTTTCCCTGGCGATCAGGAATTTCACGAGGGGTTCGACCTGGTCGTAGCCGCCTGCCGATTGCCCGCTGATGAGGTACTTGCCGTTGACGATGAAGGCCGGCGTGCCTTCGATGCCATACGCGCCGATCAGCGCTGAATTGCGCTTGAGCTTGGCTTCGATCGCGAACGATTTCGATGTGGCAAGGAAGTCTTCGGTCGAAACGCCGTATTGCGAGTAGAACTTTGCCAGGGCATCCAGCGTCGGCTTGCCGCCATCGATCTTCTTCTCGACATAGATCGCCTTGAACAGATCCATATGCGATTTCTCGATCAGGCCCAGCGCCTGGGCGGTGTAGAAGCCGCGGGCGAAGGTCTTCCACGAGTCGGCATTGAACTGTACCGGCATCAGCACGAATTCGGCGTTCGCCGGCAGGCTCTTTTTCAGCGTCTCGGCGACGGGCGCAATCTGGTTGCAGTGCGGGCAGGCGTACGAGAAAGCCTCGACGACCTCGATCTTGTCGCCGGTGCTGGTGGCCTGGGCCGGTTCGATCAGGGTGTAGTGCTTTCCGGTTGTGCCGAGGCGCCCACGGCGAGGCCGAGTCCGACGATCAGTGCGCTGAGTTGCTTGAACATCTGTTTCTTCTCCGGAACAAAGGGGGCGAGATCCGGCATGGTGCCGGATCAGGCTGAATGCAGGCGTGAATTACTTGTTCGCGGTGTGCAGGCCCTGCACGTAGGAAGCCAGTGCGGCGACATCCGAATCGCTGAGCTGGCTGGCGATGCCCGGCATCACCTTCGCGTGGTCGTCGCTGCCCCAGTTCGTGCCGGCGCGCCATTCGTTGAGCTTGGCGACGACGTAGTCGGCCCACTGTCCCGAAAGCTGCGGATAGGCCGAGCCCGCCATGCCGCGACCGTCCGGTCCGTGGCAGGCCATGCAGGCCGGGATGCCGAGCTTCGCGTCACCTGCGCGGTACAGGTGCTGGGCACGCTCGACGAAGGCTTCGTCGGTCTGCCCCGGGGTCACCTGCTTGGTAGCGAAGAACGCACCGAGATCGTGCATGTCCTGCGGACTGAGTGTCGAAGCGAACGGCGCCATGATCGGATTCGCGCGTTCGCCCGATTTGAAATGGGCGAGCTGGCGCGCGATGTAGGCTTCGTTCTGGCCGGCGATCTTCGGATACATCGCATCCGCCGAATTGCCGTCGGCGCCATGGCATGCGCCACATACCGCGGCCTTGGCTTCACCCGCTTTTGCATCGCCGAGCAGGGATGGTTCGCCGGTTTCGGCATGGGCCATTCCGGCGCCGAACAACATGGCCAGCGCAAAAACTCGCGGAAAACTCATACACTCACTCCGGAAATGTCAGAAAATCCCTGAGCTGCGGCAGAATCGGCAAGGCAGCGCAGAGGGGAAAACCGCGGAATTATCCGCACCAGTGGAAGGCGGGTCAAACCCAATGCCTGAGATCGTAGCAGCGACGGACACCTATGCACATTCTGCACAGCTCGAAATTCCTGAAAAGCGCGGCCAGCCTGCGCGACATGCCGGCGGACAGCGGCTTCGAAGTCGCATTCGCGGGGCGCTCCAATGCCGGTAAATCCAGCGCGCTCAACGCCTTGGCTTCACACAAGGGGCTCGCGCGCGTCAGCAAGACGCCCGGCCGCACGCAGTTGCTGAATGTTTTCTCGATCGATGACGAGCGCCGTCTCGTCGATCTGCCGGGTTACGGCTATGCCAAGGTGCCGGTCGGCGTGCGCGACCAGTGGCGCGGCATGGTCGATGGCTACTTGCGTTCGCGCGAGGCGCTCAAGGGCCTGATCCTGATCATGGACAGTCGCCATCCGCTGAAGGATTACGACCGCCAGATGCTCGATTACGCCGAGGCGATCGCCAAACCCTGCCATGTGCTGTTGACCAAGGCGGACAAATTGTCGCGCGGCGAAGGCGCGCGCACGCACAGTCTGGTGAGCCGGGAGCTCGGTGCGGATGGTTCGCCCGATGCGCGGATCAGCGTGCAGTTGTTCTCGTCGACCGCGAAAACCGGGCTTGATGAAGCGCGCGCGGTGATCTCGGGCTGGCTCGGTCTCTGACCCGCGTTCGCAATCGGCGTCGGCACCGGATATGACACTTGGTGCGCTTCACCTTGCGCGGTTGCGGGATGTCCCCATATCGCCCGCTCACCAGCCAGGATTTCCGTCATGTCCGGACCCAGCGTCGTAAGGGACGAACCGATCACCCGCCGCGAACAGCTCGTCGAGTATCTCGCCAGCGGCGGCAGACCGGCGCAGGACTGGCGCATCGGCACCGAGCACGAGAAGTTCGGTTTCCATCTCGACAACCTGCGGCCACCGGACTGGGAAGGTGCGAATGGCATCGAGGCCTTGCTCGAAGGTCTCACGCGCTTTGGCTGGAATCGCGTGGTCGAGGACGGCAAGCTGATTGCGCTGTTGCGCGACAATGCCTCGGTCACGCTCGAGCCGGCCGGCCAGCTCGAATTGTCCGGTGCGCCGCTGGAATCGATCCATGACACCTGCAGCGAAGTCACCAGCCATCTGACCGAGGTCAAGACGGTGGCCGACGAACTGGGCCTCGGCTTCCTTGGCATGGGTTTCCAGCCGAAGTGGAAGCGCGAGGAAATGCCGTGGATGCCGAAAGGGCGCTACGCGATCATGCGCCGCTACATGCCGACGGTCGGCCAGCTCGGCCTCGACATGATGACGCGCACCTGCACCGTGCAGGTCAATCTCGATTTTTCCGATGAAGCGGACATGGTCAGGAAGTTCCGTACTTCATTGGCCCTGCAACCGATCGCGACCGCCCTGTTCGCCGATTCGCCGTTCACCGAAGGCCAGCCAAACGGCTATCTCAGCTATCGCTCGCACATCTGGACCGATACCGATCGCGACCGCACCGGTATGCTCGATTTCGTCTTCGAGGATGGTTTCGGTTTCGAGCGCTACGTCGACTACCTGCTCGATGTGCCGATGTATTTCAGCTATCGCGATGGCATCTACCACGATCTCGCGGGCCGATCGTTCCGCAAGTTCCTGCGCGGTGAACTCGCCGAATTGCCCGGTGCGACACCGACGCTCAAGGACTGGGCCGACCACATGACCACCGCGTTTCCGGAAGTGCGCCTCAAGAAGTATCTCGAGATGCGCGGTGCCGATGGCGGTCCGTGGAATCGGCTGTGTGCGTTGCCGGCGTTCTGGGTCGGCCTGTTGTACGACCAGGCCTCGCTCGATGCCGCCTGGGATCTGGTCAAGGATTTCAGCATGGCCGAGCGCAATGCATTGCGCGATGGCGTTGCGAAGCACGCGCTCAAGCTGCCGTTCCGCAACGGCACCCTGCGCGACATCGCGATCGAGGCATTGAAGATTTCCGCGCACGGATTGCAGCGCCGTGCCCGCAGGAATGGTCATGGCGCCGACGAGAGCGTGTTCCTCGATCCGCTGATCGAGATCGTCGATTCCAACCAGACGCCCGCCGAACGCAAGCTCGAACTTTTCCACGGCGCGTGGAAAGGCAGCGTCGATCCGTTGTTCCGCGAATTCGCGTACTGAAATCCCTGCCGGCGACGCGCAAGCCTTCTGCGAAACGAGGGTTTGCACGGATGCCGGAGGGTCGCCGACATCTTGCGCATCGAATGCAGGCGGCCGGTCGGGCTTGAGTCCTGGCGCAGGCGTTACGCTGGCGGGCCACGGCGAGCGCCCGGTCTCCTTATTTCGCGCCGAACGGTGGAGTCGGCGACTTCCAGCCACGTACCATAGGCGTTTGCCCGCACCCGGACTGCTCCATGGCCAAGCCCGACAAGACCCTCTCCCGCTTCTCCGATGATGACGCCGCGCGGCTCGACGAGATCCTCTATCCGCTGGTCGAGCGTGGCGGCCTGCCGTTCGAGGCCGTCGATGGACTGCTTTCGTCGATCGTCGTCGCGCCGCAACTCATTCTCCCTTCGGAGTGGATGCCGCTGATTCTCGGCGACGAGCCCGAGCCCTGGCAGAGTGAAGAGGAAGCGCAGGTTTTTACCGAACTGGTGATGCGCCTGTACAACCACATCGTCGAGCGTGTCGTGGCGGAGCCGGATGCGTCGACCATGCCGTTCATCGCGTTTCCCGAAGGTTTCGAGGAGATGGACGAGGCGGCGATCGAGGCCATCGATTTTCCGCTGGGCGGCAACTGGGCCGTTGGTTTCATGATCGGCGTCGGCTTGCGCGGCGATGCCTGGGACGCGCTGGCTGCGGACGATGAGGATGTCCGCGACGATTTCAGCATGATCGTCGCCTTGCTGCCCGAGGATCCGGATGAGGATGCCGACGCACTAGGGGACGCCGAAGCCGAGGCGGAACCGGTCGCTGCTTCAGGCCTGCGCTGGAGTGCCGACGACGAAGAGGACGATGGCGAGGAAGCGCGCGCGCTCGATGCTTCAGAACGCCTCGAGATCATCAGCGATCTCGCCGCGGCGCTGCATCACATGAATCTCGTGCGGCTCGCCTCGATGAACTCGCAGGAGCCGTTGCGGCGCGAGATCAAGATCGGTCGCAACGATCCCTGTCCCTGCGGCAGCGGCCAGAAGTTCAAGAAGTGCCATGGCGCGAGCATCAACTGAGGCCATGCGACATGTCGTGTCTCCTGATCGGCTGATCCTGCGATGAAAGTGGCGATCATGGGTGCCGGCGCCGTCGGCAATTACTACGGCGCACTGCTCGCACGCGGGGGACATGACGTGGTGCTGATCGGGCGCGGTGCGCTGGTCGACGCCGTGCATTCGTCCGGGCTCCGGTTGG
Organism: Dokdonella fugitiva; assembly: GCA_040391335.1. GTDB lineage: Bacteria > Pseudomonadota > Gammaproteobacteria > Xanthomonadales > Rhodanobacteraceae > Dokdonella > Dokdonella fugitiva_A. Next base: position 6,922 of record JBEBXZ010000012.1, read on the forward strand.
AGTCGTCGGCTTTCACTGGAAAGGTCGACATGCGTGCCGATACCGACGTGGCGGCACTTCGGGATGCCGAACTCGTCCTGTTCTGCGTGAAGTCGGGCGATACCGAAGCGGCGGGGCGCGAGATGGCGCCCCACGTCTCCGAATCGGCGTCGATCGTCAGCTTGCAGAATGGAGTCGACAACGCGCCACGACTGGCCGCACTGCTGCAGCGCGAGGTCATACCCGCCGTCGTCTACGTCGCGGTCGAGATGGCCGGACCGGCCCATGTCCGTCATCACGGTCGCGGCGAACTCGTGATCGCCTCTGCTTCGGCGAGCGCCGGAATAGCGAAGGTCTGCCAGGACGCGGGGATTCCCTGCCGGATATCGGATCGCGTACTCGATGCGCTGTGGGAAAAGTTGATCATCAACTGCGTGTACAACGCCTTGTCGGCGATATCGCAACAGCCTTATGGCGTTCTTGTGGAAAGCGCGGGCGTGGCCGATGTCATGCGCGATGCGTTCGATGAATGCCTGGCGGTGGTGGCCGCGTCGGGTATCGAGGTATCCGATGCGCTCTGGCAATCCACGCTGGCGATCGCTGGCAGCATGTCGGGCCAGCGTTCGTCGACCGCGCAGGATCTGGCGCGTGGTCGACCGAGCGAGATCGACCATCTCAATGGGCTCATCGTGCGCCGCGGCCGCGAGCTTGGCATTGCGACGCCGGTCAATCGCAGCCTGCTCGCGATCGTCCACCTGCTCGAGAGGAAGCGCGCATAGCGGCATCGCCGGATGCCGCGATGTCGACTCAACGCCCTGGCTGGAAGCGGGCGGCGCTGATGCAGGAAAAAATGCTGACCAGGAACCAGCCGAACGGAAACAGCGAGGCGGTCAGCAGCCAGGTGATCGCACCCGCGATGCAGGCGAGGATGAACCATCCCAGTGCCTTGAGCACGAGTCCCTGCACCAGTTGTCCCAGTCCCGGCACGAACAGGCTGCACAGGGCCGCGATGATGTTGCCGGTCGAGCCGGGTCCTTGAGTCATGAGGGGAATCTCCATCGGGCATTGAAGAATGTCTGATCGTCGGCGAACGGAAAATCCGGACCAGTGACGGAGGTCACCCTTGAACTTCGCTGGGCTGCACACAGGCTGCGGCTCGCCGCCGTCATATCCCGCGGCGAACCGTGCGGTGCGTCGTTCCGTCAGACGCTGCGTCGCCGTAGCCGCCACGCGGCGACGGCGGCAAGCAGGGCGCCCATGAGTCCAGCCTGCGCAGGCGAGGCCAGGGGGAGGGCGACTGCGATGCCGGGTTCACCGCCCCCCGTTTCGCAGGATGGTTGCCCTTCGCCACCACAGATGGAAAACGAACCCGAAGCGATCAGCGCCGCCGAGTCGAGCTGGTTGTCGGCAACGTCGGCGATCGCGAGCATCAATTCGTTCTCGACGCCGGGATTGACCGGCGCGGTGAGATTGAACACGCGGGTCCAGCCACCGAGTGCTTCGGCTGGAAGTCCGCGGCTGCCGTCGCGGTTGTCGATGAAGAGATTGCAGAAGGGCTGTGCGCCGGCACCAGTGGTATTGCCGCAATTGATGTTGTTGATCGCCACCGGCTGGCTGCTGCCGGGAATCAGCGCGCGATTGCTGCCGTTGACGAAGAAGCCGAACACGTCGTTGAACTCCGAATCGACGAACTCGGGATACTCCCTCGAAGCAAACACGTACGAGAACTGGATCTGGTCGCCCTGTGGCGTGAAGCGGATGATCAGCACGGAAGCATCTCCGGTCGCACCCGTGGTCAGCGGCTTGAGCAGAGGTTCGCCAGCCACGCCGTTCTCGACGTCGCCGAAGTCGCGCGCACTGCCGCTGGTCAGGACGAGCCCACTGTCGATGCCGAAGATCGCGTTGCCGCCGGTGAACACGCCGCTCGCGCCATTTGCGCCGCGATAGCTGGCGCTGTTGATCACGATGCCACTTCCCGGGGACACCAGGCTTTGCGCCATCGCATCGGGCGTCAGCGCGGCGCCGAGTGGCGTGGCCGTATAGGCGCACGCATTGCCGGTGCCGACCAATAGCGCGATCGCGAAAGCGGCAGGAATGCGAGTGCGAAGTTCAGGTGAGCGTTTCATGTGGTTTCCCCAGGATGGAATGACGGCGCGGACGGGGCGCAGGCATCGACCTGGATGGGCCAGCCGTGCGCCGTGAGTCGCCCGCGTCTCCTGTGGAACCCGCTATCGCGGCAATATCCGCCAGCCGCCCCGGATGACATGCGCTTTCCCTTTGTTCCTGCGCAGGCCGGAATCCGGCGACTTCGAAGCTCGAAGCCGCTGGATGACCCGGCATCCTCCTGTCGGGAGCCGGAGTTGAGCGGCTCTCTTGTTGCAAACCGCAGGAATGATGATTGTGGAGCCGCTTGAGGCGCCTGCTTGCAGCGAGAAAAAGCACCGGTCCATGCCGCCATGGCATGGACCGACGGATCAGGCCTTCCTGCGCGGGATCTCGAGCCCGCGTTGCACGGCCGGTCGCGCGAGCCCGCGATCGAGCCACTTCGCGACGTTCGCGTAGCGGTCAAACTCCACGATCTCGCGAGCCTCGTAGAACGTGATCAGGTTGCGCACCCAGCCCAGCGTGGCGATGTCGGCGATCGTGTAGTCCGCATCCATGATCCATTCGCGGCCCTGGAGCCGCGCATCGAGCACGCCGAGCAGGCGCTTCGATTCATCGACATAGCGTTGCAGCGGGCGCTTGTCCTCGTAGGCCTTGCCGGCGAACTTGTTGAAGAAGCCCAGTTGTCCAAACATCGGCCCGATCCCGCCCATCTGGAAAAATACCCACTGGATCGCTTCCCAGCGCCGGTTCGCGTCCGCCGGGATGAAATATCCGGTCTTGTCGGCGAGATAGAGCAGGATCGCACCGGATTCGAACAGCGCGAGCGGCCGTCCATCCGGGCCTTGCGGATCGATGATCGCCGGAATCTTGCCATTCGGATTCAGCGAGAGGAATTCGGGTGCATGGCTTTCGTTCTGCATGATGTCGACGAGATGCGCTTCATACGGAAGGGCGCACTCCTCGAGCATGATCGAAACCTTCACCCCGTTCGGTGTATTCAACGAGTACAACTGGATCCGGTCCGGATGTGCCGCAGGCCAGCGTTGCGTGATCGGGAAATCGGAAAGATCGGACATGGCGGGTTCCTGGTTCAGGGATGTCGCCAAGGCTACCGCAAGCGGGCCAGATGTGCGTCGCGATGCCCGCTGCGGGCGACCACGGCACGGATCCGGTCTCGACGTGGTGCATCCACTGCGCTGATGATCCATGACCGACGACAGTTCCCTGGCCGCGCACGCGTGTGGAACGCTGGCCCATCGTTCTTCGAGGGAGCCATGCCGATGTCGTTCGATCGCCGTGATTTCCTGCGCTTCGGCGCGCTCGCCTCGTTGGCTGCTGCCACTCCCTCGATCGCGGCGACGGGCCCCACCCTGGACGTCGCCACCGCCTCGCCACTCAGGATCCTCGTGCTGGGCGGAACCCGCTATCTCGGACCTGCCGTGGTCCGCGCGGGTCTCGCACGTGGCCACGATCTCACGCTGTTCAATCGTGGCAGGACGCGCCCCGACCTGTTCCCGGGCGTCACGACGCTGCGCGGCAACCGGTATCCGGATCGGGATGGCGGGCTTGGGGCGCTCAAAGGCGGGAACTGGGACGTCGTCGTCGACCTTTGCGCCTATTACCCGAGGCTGGTCGAGGCGTCCACGCAACTCCTCGAGCCGCTTGCGAAGCGCTACATCATGGTTTCGAGCATCAGCGTCTACAGCGATCTCAAGCGCGCCAACGTGGACGAAGCCGCGCCAAGGCACCCGCTGGCCGCTGCTTTCGATGAACTTCCCGATCTCATGGAGAACGACTGGCCTACCTATGGCGGGCGCAAGGCAGCCGGTGAGGCGATCGTGGCCAGGGTGTTCGGCGATCGTGCGACGATCCTTCGCCCCTGCTCGATCTGTGGCGGCGAGAACAATGATGGATCGGGTGCCTATTGGGCAGCTCGCCTGCATCGTGGTGGTCGGGTTCTGTTGCCCGGCGATGGCAGCGATCCGGTGCAGATCATCGACGTCGGTGACGTCGCCGATTTCGTCGTGCTCGCGGCCGAGCGCGCCTTGCCAGGCGCCTACAACATCACGGGTCCGGAGAAGCCGATCACCTTGCGCGAATACATCGCTTCTGCCGCGCGCATGGTCAACAGCCGCGCGCAGATCGTCTGGAAAGGCGATTTCCCGCGCTCGATGTATGGTGCTCCCATCGCTGCGCCGTCATCCTTCGTACCGGGCTTTGCCACGATGCGCAACGACAAGGCCCGTGCAGCCGGCCTGCGCTTTCGTCCGCTCCAGGAAACCTTGCGCTCGAACTGGGTCGACCATCGGGCACGACGGGGCGACGGGTACGACTTCGCCAAGGCCGGGGTGGGTCTTTCGGCAGAGCAGGAGGCAACCCTGCTCGCAACCTGACGGCGCATTCGCGAAGACGAGCCGATTCCAGCCCCGCTTCGAGGGTTGAGCTGCTCCGTGCCGCGGACGATACTGGCGCCGTTCATCGCTCACACCAGGGGAAAAAGGAATGAAGCCACGTTTTGTCGTCGCCGGCGCGTTGTTGTTCGCTTTTGGAATCGCTGCAGGATATGCGGCCTCGCGCAGCGGCCCGTCATTGTACGAAGGGAAGACCAAGGAAGAAGCCGCGCGCGCTCTGCTCGATCTTGCTCGCCAGCAGGCCGGCAAGGGCAGTTGGGAGCGCATCGCGGTTGGTCGCATCTATTACCTCGGGGGATTCAAGCCCGAAGGCAAGGCGATTTTCGACGAGGTGCTCGCGAAGAAGCCTGACGGCAGCGACCTGCTGCGGATCGCACGCGTCTACCGCCAGGCGGACGAGTGGGACAAGGCCAGGCCCCTGCTCGATCGCTACGTGCAGGAGAACCCGAAGGACGAGAAGGGCCTCGCCGAGGCCGGCGCGGGCTATCTGCTGAGCGGCGACCGGGCTACGGCCGAGGCGCTGTTCGCACGCGCGTTCGCGCGGGAATCCGAGGTGTGGGCCACGGTGGCGATCGCCGGCGCCTATCTCGGCGTGC
>JBEBXZ010000013.1:0-11148 GCA_040391335.1 Dokdonella fugitiva
TCCGGCCGGCGCGCCCGGGTTGACGAACCACACGCGCGGTCCGGAGAGCGAGAGTTGCGCCGTGACCGGGGCGCTGCAGGCGACTGGCGTGCCGTTGTCGCAGACCTGGTACTGGAAGCTGTCGGTCCCCGTGCTGACGCCGGCCGGCGGGTCATAGGCATACGCGCCGGTCGCCGGCGTGATCGCGAGGATGCCGCCCAGCGTGGTGGTGGTCGGCACGACGCCGCCGACGACGAAGCCATTGCTGTCCGGATCGGTGATATTGGCCGGATCGAGCAGGTAGCCGGCGGCGCCTGCGGCGACCGTGATGCCGATGTGGGTATGCACGGGAACGGTCGCGGGCGCGACGACGACCGGTGCATTGTTGATCGCCGTGATCGTGATCGTGGTGCTGACCACGGCGCTGGTCGCCTGGCCATCGTTTGCGCTCCAGTTGATCGTGCGCGGCGTGGTGGCCGGATCGGCGGAGGCGTTGGAATAAGCAACGCTGCGCAGGGCGGCCTGGTAGGCGGCGACCGTGGCCGTACCGCTCAGGGTCAGGACACCGCTGCCGGAATTGTAGGTACCGGAGATGCCGCCGCCGTTGACGAAGCTCAGGGCATCCTCGCCGGTGACGAAATTGGCGATGCTGACGATGGCGCCGACCAGATCGGCGTCGTCGGCATCGGTGACGAGCAGGCCTGGCGCGATCGGCACGGCCCCCGTGCCTTCGGTGTAGGCCAGCGGCCCGCCTGGCACGATCACCGGGGCCTCGTTGAGGCGTTGCACGGTGACCTGGCTGGTCGCCGGTGTGCTCGCATCGGTGCCATCGGTGGCGGTCCAGACCAGGGTGCGCGGCGCGGTGGTCGGCAAGGCGATCGAGTTGCTGTAGGTGACGCTGCGCAGCGCGGCCTGGTAGCTGGCGACGCTGGCAGTGCCGATCAGAGTCAGCGTGCCGCTGGCGGCGCTGTAGTTTCCGGTGATGCCGGCACCGGGCGTGAAGGCGAGGACGTCCTCGGCGCTCGTGAATCCGGTGGTGATCTGCACGCTGGCACCGGTGAGATCGGTGTCATCGGCATCGGTGACGGTGACGGCGGGGCCGACCAGCACCGGCGGATCGGCCTCGGTGTAGGTGACCGTGCCGCCGGCGGTGACGACGGGCGCATCGTTGACCGCGGCGACCGTGATCGCGCTCGTGGCCGGGGCGCTGGCCGCGGTGCCGTCGTTGGCGATCCAGGTGACCGTGCGCGGCGCAGTCGTCGGATCATCCGAGCTGTTCGTGTAGGTCACGCTGCGCAGCGCGGCCTGGTAGTTGGCGACGCTGGATGAGCCGCTCAGCGCGAGCAGCCCCGTGGCTGCATCGAAGCTGCCGGTGATGCCGTTGGCATTGGTGAAGCCGAGCACGTCCTCGCCGGTGACGAAGCCTGCGCTGATCTGCACGCTCGCGCTGGCGAGATCCGTGTTGTCCGCATCGGTGACGGTGATCGCGGCGTCGATCGGCGTCGCTGCGTCATTCTCGGTGTAGGCCAGCGTGCCGCCAGCGGTGACGACCGGCGCATCGTTGATCGCGGTGACCGTGATCGTGCTCGTGGCCGCTGGGCTGTCCGCGATGCCGTCATTGGCGATCCAGCTGATCGTACGTGCTGCCGTGGTTGGGTCGTTCGAGCTGTTGGCGTAGGTGACGCTGCGCAGCGCGGCCTGGTAGTTGGCGACGCTCGACGTGCCGCTCAGCGCGAGCAGTCCCGTGGCCGCATTGAAGCTGCCACTGATGCCGTTGGCATTGGTGAAGGCGAGCACGTCCTCGCCGGTGACGAAGCCCGCGCCGATCTGCACGCTCGCGCTGGCCAGGTCGGCATTGTCGGGATCGGTGACCGTGACGCCGGCATCGATCGGCGTGGCCGGATCGTTCTCGCTGTAGGCCAGCGTGCCGCCAGCGGTGACGACCGGCGCGTTGTTGACCGCGGTCACGGTGATCGTGCTGGTCGCAGGCGCACTCGAATCGGTGCCATCGTTGGCGAGCCAGGTGATCGCGCGTGGCATCGTCGACGGATTCGCCGAGCTGTTCGCATAAGTGATGCTGCGCAACGCGGCCTGGTAATTGGCGACGCTCGACGGGCCGGTCAGCGTGAGCAGTCCCGTGGCCGCATTGAAGCTGCCGGTGATGCCGTTGGCATTCGTGAAGCCAAGCACGTCTTCGCCACTGGCGAAGCCGGTGCTGATCTGCACGCTGGCCGCGACAAGATCCGTATTGTCGCCGTCGCTGACCGTGATGCCGCCATCGATCGCCGTCGCCGGCATTCCTTCGACATAGGCGAGGGTGCCGCCGGCCGTGACCACGGGCGCATCGTTGACCGAAACGATGTTGATCGTGCTGGTCGCCGTCGCGCTCGGCGTGGTGCCATCCGTGGCGATCCAGCTCAGCGTGCGCGCCGCGCTCGACGGATTGTTCGAGTTGTTGGCATAGGTGACGCTGCGCAGCGCCGTCTGGTAGTTGGCGACGCTGGATGAACCAGTGAGGGTCAGTGTGCCGGTGCCAGCGTCGAAGGTGCCCGCAATGCCATTGGCATTGGTGAAGGCGAGCACGTCCTCGGCGCTCGCGAAGCCGGTGCTGATCTGCACGCTGGCGCCGGTGAGGTTGGTGTCGTCGGCATCGGTGACGGTGACGGCAGGGCCGACCAGCACCGGCGGATCGGCCTCGGTGTAGGTGACCGTGCCGCCGGCGGTGACGACGGGCGCATCGTTGACCGCGGCGACCGTGATCGCGCTCGTGGCCGGGGCGCTGGCCGCGGTGCCGTCGTTGGCGATCCAGGTGACCGTGCGCGGCGCAGTCGTCGGATCATCCGAGCTGTTCGTGTAGGTCACGCTGCGCAGCGCGGCCTGGTAGTTGGCGACGCTGGATGAGCCGCTCAGCGCGAGCAGCCCCGTGGCTGCATCGAAGCTGCCGGTGATGCCGTTGGCATTGGTGAAGCCGAGCACGTCCTCGCCGGTGACGAAGCCTGCGCTGATCTGCACGCTCGCGCTGGCGAGATCCGTGTTGTCCGCATCGGTGACGGTGATCGCGGCGTCGATCGGCGTCGCTGCGTCATTCTCGGTGTAGGCCAGCGTGCCGCCAGCGGTGACGACCGGCGCATCGTTGATCGCGGTGACCGTGATCGTGCTCGTGGCCGCTGGGCTGTCCGCGATGCCGTCATTGGCGATCCAGCTGATCGTACGTGCTGCCGTGGTTGGGTCGTTCGAGCTGTTGGCGTAGGTGACGCTGCGCAGCGCGGCCTGGTAGTTGGCGACGCTCGACGTGCCGCTCAGCGCGAGCAGTCCCGTGGCCGCATTGAAGCTGCCACTGATGCCGTTGGCATTGGTGAAGGCGAGCACGTCCTCGCCGGTGACGAAGCCCGCGCCGATCTGCACGCTCGCGCTGGCCAGGTCGGCATTGTCGGGATCGGTGACCGTGACGCCGGCATCGATCGGCGTGGCCGGATCGTTCTCGCTGTAGGCCAGCGTGCCGCCAGCGGTGACGACCGGCGCGTTGTTGACCGCGGTCACGGTGATCGTGCTGGTCGCAGGCGCACTCGAATCGGTGCCATCGTTGGCGAGCCAGGTGATCGCGCGCGGCGCGGTGGCCGGATCGTTCGAGCTGTTCGCATAGGTGACGCTGCGCAGGGCGGCTTCGTAGTTGGCGACGCTGGCCGAGCCGGTGAGGCTCAAGGTTCCGGTCGCTGCATTGAAGCTGCCGGTGATGCCATTGGCATTGGTGAAGGCGAGCACGTCCTCGCCGGTGACGAAGCCCGCGCTGACCTGCACGCTGGCGCTGGCGAGGTTGGCGTTGTCGGGATCGGTGACTGTGAGGCCTGCATCGACCGGCGTCGCGGGCATGCCTTCGCTGTACGCCAGGATGCCGCCGGCCGTGACCACGGGTGCGTCGTTGATCGCGGTGACCACGACGGTGCTCGTCGCGGAGGGGCTCGTGCTGCTGCCGTCGTTCGCGGACCAGCTCAATGTGCGCGTCGCCGTGGACGGATCTTCGGACGTATTGGCATAGGTGACGCTGCGCAGCGCAGCCTGGTAATTGGCCACGGTGTCGCTGCCGCTCAGGTTCAGCGTGCCGGTCGCCGCGTCGAAGCTTGCACTGATCGTTGCGGTGTTCGCGAACGCCAGCACGTCGGCGCCGTTCTGGTAGTTCGCGCTGACCCGGACCGTGGCCGACGCGAGGTTCGTGCTGTCGCCGTCGGTGATCGTGACGCCCGCATCGGCAACCGTCGGTGGATCGTTCTCGGCATAGGCGAGCGTGCCCCCTGCGGTCACGACGGGTGCGTCGTCGACCGCATCGACCGTGACCGTGATGGTCTGCGGCGCGCTCGTGTCCACGCCGCTGTTCGCCGTGCCACCGTCGTCCTGCAGCACCACCGTCAGGATTGCAGTGCCGACCATGTCGTCGGCCGGGGTATAGCTCAGGATGCCGGCGGCGCTGATCGAGGGCGTGCCGTTGAAAAGTGCCGGATTCGAGTTCGTGGAAATGATGAAGTCGAGTGCCTGGCCGGCCTCGTCCGTGGCCGTGGCCGGGCCCGGCTGGATCGCCGTCGCGACCGTGGCGGTCTGCGCACCGGCATCTTCTTCCACGGCGGGCGGGTCCTGCGCGATGAACGACGGCGCATCATTCACCGCGGTGATCGTGATGGTCGCGGTCGCCGGCGCCGAAGCGCCCTGGCCGTCATTGGCGGTGAACTGGAATGTATCGATGCCGTTTGCATCGGCATTCGGCGTGTACGGCACGCTTGCGCTGGTCGGCGACAGCGAGGTGATGGCACCGAGCGTGCCGAGGGTCGGCGGATTGGCAATCGCGAACGTAAGCGGCGCGCCTTCCGGATCGGTCGCGCTCAGTGTCAGCGTGACCGCCGTGTCTTCAAGCGTCGTCGCCGATGCCGGGCTGCCTATCGGCAGCGCATTGCGGACATTGCTGACGTCGATGCGGAAATAGGCACGCCCGTTCTCGACGGCGCCGAACAGGGCGCGCAGGTCGATCGCGCTTTCTCCACTCGTCGCGTCGCCGGCCGGATCGGTCGCCAGCGGGCTGATGCCGGTCCAGTCGTTGACTTCGCCATCGACGATGAAATTAGCCGCCAGCGCAAGGCCGCTGATCAGCATGAGAACGCTCATCGAGCGCAACAGGACGCGCCGCCGCGCCATCCGGCCGCCGAAAAAGATGAACAAGCCGGCCAGCAGCAACAACGCGGGCAGTCCGAGCAGGGGTAGCGGGAATGCCGGCAGTCCGAGCGAGATCGGACTGCCGGAATCGGTCTCGAGCAACTCGTCGCTGCCGTTCGCGCTGCGGGCCACGACCGAAAGCGCGAGTCGCGCCGCATTGGCAGGGCCGAGCTGCGCCAGCGCATCGGCGAATTCGATGACATCGCCGCCGCCAGTGCCGTTGCCGATGCCAACCGGATGGCCGCCACCGATCGGGGTTGGCGCTCCAAAGCTGCCGCCCTGGCAGCGTGACCGGGTGACCTGGGAGACGACCGGCGAGGTGCCGCCCGTCACGATCGCATCGAGGCGGACTTCGGCGCCACTGACTGCGCCTGCGCTGCAGCCCGTTGCCGGATTCGCGTCTGCATTGACATACAAGGAGTACGTGTATGTCTGGGCATGAACCGCGGGTATCGTGAAAACGCCAAACGCCAGAACGAGCGTAGCGAGCCAAGCCGGACGCATGAACATCTTGATTCCCCGAATGCGATGACACCAGGCAGGTGTCGGTTCTCCTTCGCGCCGCCAGCAACATGCGGCTTCCCTGTTGTCACGAGCCCAAGGCCCGCTGAAGACTTCAATTTTGAACTGTACTCTTCTTTATTCCGCGCGAAAAGTGGGAAATGAGCGTTGTGGCGAGGCGTTGCAGGCCCTGCAGCCCGGCAAGAGTGCATTCGTATCCGGAACGACCCGGCATCAATGCGGGCCGGTCCGGCGAGATCAGCGGATCGGCAGCCGCGATCGATCCGGAAGATGGACGGGAACGCCGTCGGCCGTGCATGCCCCGTCCGCGCAAAGCTGCGCACGGATCACTGGATTGGCCTGGGCGATCAGGTGGAACAGTACGTTTTGTTCGATCGATCCGCGCACCGCTTCGGCGCCAGGTCCGATCGCGTATACGGCCACGTCCTCCCCGCTGTGCGTGTCTCCGGACAAAGGCACGGTGGCCTCCTGCAGGTAGTCCGGGTCCTCGGTATCGACGGAATCGAGATCGGGGCGGCCGTCGAGAGCTGGTTCGAAGCGTCTCGGTTCGTGCGGATAGTGCTTCGGTCCAGCGGGTTGCAGATCGGAAGCGCCGGTGTAACCCGGGCCGTTCGCATAACCCAAGGTCGTGAACGTGCGGCCGGTCCTGTCGCGCGTGAGTTCCTTGCTCGCGCCGCCTTCCAGTGTCGGTCCGCGCATCTTGCCGAGGATCGGATTGCCACGCGCGGGATAGCCGGCGAAGGTCATCGTGTGGCTGTGGTCGGCGGTCACGATGATCAAGGTGTCGTCGTCCGCGGTGGCTTCGCGCGCGGCGCGGACCGCATCGGACAGGGCGATCGTCTCGTCCAGAGCGCGGTAGGCATTGCCGGCGTGGTGCGCGTGGTCGATGCGTCCGCCCTCGACCATCAGGAAATAGCCCTTCGGATTCCGTGCCAGCAAGGCGATCGCCGTGCGCGTCATTCCGGCAAGGTCCGGCTCGCCTGCGCCATCCCGGGCGCGTTCGTGCACGTAGCGCATGTGCTCGGGTTCGAACAAGCCAAGCACGGGCCCGGTCCGCGTCGTATCCAGTGCCGAGAATTGCTGCATGTTCCAGACGAAGCGTGAACCGGCGCGCGCCTGCCATTCGGCGATCAGATCGCGACCGTCGATGCGTTTACCGGCCAGTTCCGGATACTCGGGATCGCGCGCACGGGTCGGCAGGAAGCCGCTTCGTCCGCCGCCGAACGCCACATCGATGCCGCGTCCGACGTTGAACTCGACGAACTGGCGCGCAAGATCCACGCAACCCAGGTTGCGCGCCTCGACCGGCATCGCCGCGTCATGTTCCCATTTGCGGTCGGCGGCGTGGCCGTAGGTCGAAGCGGGTGTCGCATGCGTGATGCGTGCCGTCGTCACGATGCCGGTGCCCATGCCCGCAGCTGCGGCGAGCTCGAGCGCCGTGGTCATTTCATTGCCGCTGGTCGTTGCGCACTGGCCGCGCAAAGTGCGCTGGTTGACGCCGATCACGCCGTAACGCGTCTTCACGCCGCTCATGATCGCGCTCATGGTGCCGGCCGAATCGGGGGTCTGCGCATCGACCTCGTAGGTGCGGCTCAGCGCCGTGTACGGGAAATCCTCGAAGCTCAGGCGATGTTCCTCGCCCGGGGCCTGTCTGCGCTGGCCTTCGAGAATGCGTGCCGCGGCGATCGTCGACAGGCTCATGCCGTCGCCGAGGAACACGATGACATTCTTCGCGCTGCCGGCGCGTGTCCCGCGTGCGTGCTGGGCGGTGGCGGCGCCGGCGAGAAACCACCATTCGGGTGTTTCATCGCCCGGGCGCCGGATGGCCGGCACCTCGATGGCTGCGACGGCGGGCGGCGAGGGACGCGCACCGCCCCGCGGAGTACAGGCGCTGGATACGAGGACGATCGAGATCGCTGCGGCGAACCCGGTGCGGAAACGACCCATCTTTCGAACCCTGATTGCGGGGGCGTGATTATCGCGTTTCAGAGTGACGATGGGGTGACGCGGATATCATGCCTGGTGTCTGGGCCGCCCGGAGGCGTCAGGCGTTTGCCAGATCAGTGAGCGATCGATCGCGGCCAGCGTCGGGCACCCGGCGAGCATCATCGCGGCTTCGAATTCAGCGCGCAGGATATGCAGCACATGGGCGACGCCAGCGGCCCCGGCGGCGGCAAGCCCGTGCAGGCAGGGACGTCCGACCAGGACCGCGGAGGCGCCGAGCGCGAGCGCCTTGAGCACATCGGTTCCCCGGCGGATGCCGCCATCGATCAAGAGCGGGATGCGGCCCTGCACGGCTTCGGCGATCGCCGGCAGGACATCGACCGTTGCCGGCACGCCATCCAGCGTGCGACCGCCGTGGTTGGAAACGATGATGCCCGCCGCGCCCTGCGTGATCGCGCGTTGCGCATCATCGGCGCGCAGCACGCCCTTCAGCAAAATCGGCAGCCGTGTGTGCTCCCGCAACCATTCGAGATCGGACCAGCGCGCTGCGTCGTCCGCCATGCGGCTGCCGAACAGCGGACTGTCGCCAACACCGGCCCCGGTCCGTGCAGCCGGCTGCATGCCCTGCAGGTTCGCCGCCGAAATACCGGCGGGCACGGCAAAGCCGGCGCGTTGCTCACGATTGCGTACGCCATTGATCGGCGCATCGACGGTCAACACGAGCGCGCGATAGCCGCTCGCCTCCGCGCGCTGCACGAGATCGCGCGTGAAGCCGCGATCGGCCTGCAGGTAGAGCTGGAACCACAGCGGCGTCTGCGCCGACTGCGCGATGAACTCCAGATCGATACTCGATTCCGTGCTCACCACCATGCCCGCTTTCGCCGCCGCGGCGCCGATCACGCTGCCCAGTTCGCCTTGCTCGTGGGCCAGGCGATGCAGCGCGGTCGGCGCGACGAGGATGGGATGCTCGAAGGTATCGCCGAACAGTTCGAGGCGGGTATGCGCGCCGCGCAGGTCGGCGAGCACGCGCGGCATGAGCCGCAGGCGCCGGAATGCGGCGATGTTGTCGGCGAGAGTGAGTTCGTCGGCGGCACCGCCGCTCACGTAGGCCCAGGCACTGGCGCTCATGCGTGCCTGCGCGAGCGGCTCGTAGTCGGCCAGCGCGACGGTGCCGGCCGGGATCGCCTGCAGGGGCGGCAGTATCGTCTCCATCAGGTGGACGACCAGCGGCGCAGCAGGTTGTGGTAGACGCCGGTCAACTGGCCGAGCCCCGGGTTGTCGGGTGCGGCGAGCGTGAGTCGGCGGATCCCGGTATCGAGATCGAGCAGCAGCGAGCGCTGCGCATCGTCGCGCACGAGGCTCTGCACCCAGAAGAACGCGGCGAGCCGGCAGCCGCGCGTGACCGGCGTGACGCGATGCAGGCTCGTGCCCGGATAGAGCACGAGATGGCCGGCCGGCAGCTTGACCGTCTGGTTGCCGTAGGTGTCCTCGATCACGAGTTCGCCGCCGTCGTACTCGTCGGGCTCGCTGAAGAACAGCGTGGCCGAGATGTCGGTGCGCACGCGGTGCATCGTCCCGGGGATCGTGCGGATCGCGTTGTCGACGTGGTTGTCGTAGGTGCCGCCGCCTTCGTAGCGGTTGAAGCGCGGCGGCAGCACCTTGAGCGGCAGGGCCGCGGCGATGAACATCGGCAGCGTGCCGAGCCGGTCGAGGATGAGATCGCCGAGGCGGCGCGCGAGCGGATCGTCCTCGGCGAGCTGAAGATTGCTCTTGGCGCGTATCGCGAGATGGCCGGCGGTGGCGCGGCCATCCTGCCACGCCGCCTGCCCGAGCGCGGCACGCGCCTGGCGGAGTTCTTCCGCGGTCAGCACATCGGGAATCTGCAGCAGCATCGGGTAGGCACTCCAGAGGATCATCGGAAATCCCGCCGGCATCGCGGCCAGGGAATGCGACGCATTATCACAGAGAGGGGATTCGAGCGTGCCCGGCAGGTTGCCGCGGCGGGAGCGCAGCCGGAGCGGCATATGCATATGCCGGATCGGATGCTTCGACAGGCTGGCCGGCAGGCGATCATCCCGGGCCCGTCTTCGAGGAAACGCATATGCGCCGCTGGCCCCGCCCGTTCCACCTGCTCGCGGTCCTCGTCATGGGCGCCGCGTCGATGCCGCTTGCCGCAGCACCGAAAGCCGACCTGCCCGAAGGCGCATCGATCACGGTCCTCTACGACGCGTTCGGCAAGGAGCACGTTCTCGACAAGGATTGGGGCTATGCGGCCCTCGTCGAATATGCCGGCAAGCGCATCCTGTTCGACACCGGCAACGATCCGGAGGTGTTCAAGCGCAACGTCGCGGCGAAGAAGGTCGACCTGACCCGACTCGACTTCGTCGTCATGTCGCATCGCCACGGCGACCACATGGGCGGCCTCGCCCACCTGCTCGCGGTCAACCCGGAGGTGCGCATCTACGCGCCGAAGGAAGGCTTCGGCGTCTACGGCGGCAACCTGCCGTCCAGCTTCTACCGCAAGGACGCCTCCCTGCCACCCGAGCAGCAGTATTTCGACGGCAAGCCGCCCGCGATCCTGAATTTCGGCGCGGCCTGGCCGAAGGCCCGCTTCGAACTCGTCGACAGGACGATCGAAGTCGCGCCGGGCGTGCATCTCGTCTCGCTCGTCTCGGACAAGACCGGCACGCTCGAGCTGCGCGAACTCTCGCTCGTGCTCGAGACGCGCGAAGGCAGCGTCGTCATCGTCGGTTGTTCGCATCCGGGCATCGACCGCATCGTCGAGGCTGCCACGGGCATCGACCCACGCGTCCATCTGGTGGCGGGCGGGTTCCACCTCGTGGTTGCAGAGGACGCCGCGATCGAAACCATCGCCACGACCTTGCGCGAGCGCTTCAAGGTCGGGTACATCGCGCCGGGCCACTGTACCGGCGAGCCGGCCTTCGCGGCCTTCCGCAGGATCTTCGGCGACCACTACCTGTACGCCGGGCTCGGCACGCGCCTGGAGACCGGCGGCACGCCACGCGCGGTCGCCGATGCCGGCCTGGATGCCGCGGACCTCGTCGACTACCGGGCTGCCCTTGCCGCGCGTGGCGGACACGACGCGCACGACCATGCGCTCGCCGCGCACTGAACGCCGCGCCCTGTACCTTGGTACAACGGCGCCGTTCGCCGCAGCGGACTAACCTGCCGGCACGAAGCCCATCAGGGCCGGTCGGGAGGCGTTCCATGTCCAGCATCTCGCGCGGTGCCGCCGCGCTGTTCTTCATCGCCGCATCGATGTCCGCGCAGGCGGCCTGCGTCGACAACGTCGTGCTCGTGCACGGCAACAGTGGAAGTCCGTCGGATTTCGTCAACACGACGAATGCGCTGCTCGCGCGCGGCTATACCGCGGCGCAGATCTTCCGCCCTGCGTGGGGCACGGCCTGCGCGGCGTGCAACGACCACAACGGCAGCGAGGAAGTGCCGGTCGAGGATGCGCTGAGCGATGCCGTCGCCGCGGCG
>JBEBXZ010000014.1:0-10851 GCA_040391335.1 Dokdonella fugitiva
GGACCGTTCGGACGGGGACCGAACGATGGAATGGCTGATCGACGATGGGCAGACGCAAAGATGACCCGTTGCTTCAGGCAGCGAAGGGCTTTCCTGGCCGTCGCCAGAAGAAGGTCGAAGCTGAGATCGAGGCCGCTGCTGACGCTGCCGCAGCAGCTCCTTCGACCTCGGCGGATCCGTTTCCTGTCCCGGCTGTGTTTCTCAATGCGCCGAAATACTGGCAGGAAGCGATCAGGGTCTGGGCTGAGCAGTCCGAAGTTCTGCGCGCAGCTGGACGTCGTCGCCCAGGGTACCGACGGGCGCTGACCCGATACTGCATCTGGACCCAGTTCTATGTCTCTGCCGCCGAGCAGCTCCGGCGCGATCTTCCTCGTGGAGGGGCGTCGGTAAAGGTCAAGAAGGGCGACGGGGAAACTGTCATCCGTACGCATCCGAACATCGAGTTCATGTCGAAGGCCGAAACAGCGTTGCGCCTCCTCGATGCCGAATTCGGTTTCACGCCTGTGCGCGATCAGGATCTCGTCAGGGTCGAGTCGTTCAATGCGGGGCAGGGCAGATTGCCACTGGGAGGCGCCCATCCGTCTTCGCAGATGTCTGTGGATGGCGGGCCAGCACCCGATCCGATGGATCTCATGAACGATAGCGACAGCCCGCCCCCGGGGACGCTCGCAAACTGAGGTAGCGACATGGCCGCGCGTTACCCGCTGGCCATGCCGTTTCCGGACTGGCTGGCCGATGTTGCCGATGATCCCGCCTATGAATGGGCGGTATCGGGATGGAAGCGGGCGGCGGCAGTGCCGGGAGCGTGGTTCGACCACGCCAAGGCCGACAGGATCGTCGAGCGGTGGCCGAAGATATTCCGGCTCACCAACGACCGGTTCAAGGGCGTTCCGTTCCGGCTGGTCAAATGGCAGGAAATCGCGGTGCGCCTGCTGGTCGGCTGGAAAAAGCCGATCGAGGTCATCGACGCCGCGACGCACCAGCCGAGCGTGGTGCATGTGCGGGTGTTCCGGAGGCTCGATCTCTGGATACCGCGAAAGAACGGAAAGTCCGAATTTCTTGCCGCGTTGGCGGTGCTGTTCTTCGTGCTGGAGAAGGTCCATGGCGCCGAGGCGTATGTCTTCGGCCGCAACGAGGATCAGGGGCGCGTCCCCTTCGGAAAGATGCAAGACATCATCCGCGAGGCGGATGGCTTGCTTGAAGATGCTCGGGGCAACGAGCGCATATCCCTGCACAGCAAGAGCATATTCCTGCGGGAAACCACGTCGCTGTGCCAGTTGCTCACCGGTATGCCGGATGGAAAGCACGGCAGGTCGCCCACGGTTATCGTTGGTGACGAGATTCACGAATGGCGCTCCCGGGACCTGGCCGACTTCCTTCGGCAGGGTACGGGCGCAAGGCTCCAGCCGATCGAGCTTTACGCATCGACGGCAGGCCGCAAGCAGAACCGGGTCGGATTCGAGTGGTTCGAGGAATCACTCGCAATCATGCGAGGCGATCTCGATGACCCGACCACGCTGGTCATCTATTTCGGCGTCGACGAAGAAGATGACTGGACCGACGAGGCGGTCTGGAGGAAGGCTAACCCTAGTCTGGGCCTGACGCCCACGCTGGACTACCTGCGAACGGAGTTCAAAAAGGCCAAGGGAAGGCCTGCGCAGGAAGCGATCTTCCAGTGTTACCACCTCAATCGGTGGGTCGATCAGATATCGGGCTGGATACCGCGTTCGAAATGGTCGGCCTGCGGAGACCCGGCGAAGAATTGGGCCAAGCTCCGGGAGAAGCACAAGGGGCGGAAGGCCTATCTCGCTTGTGACGTGTCGTCGACACGGGACCTGACCGCGCTGGTTGTGGTCATCCCTCCCGATGAAGCTTGCGACAAGTGGGTGATTATCCCGCTGTTCTGGGTGCCGGAAGATACGCTCGATGAGCGGGCGCAGGAAGACCGCCGCGTCAACTGGAAACAGTGGGTTGCCGATGAGGCGCTCTTCACAACGCCGGGGGATGCCGTCGACCAGACATTCGTGCAGCAGGCGATCAAGGATGCCTGCGCCCAGTTCGATGTCGTGGCTTTCGGATTTGATCCGTGGAACGCGCGAAAGCTCGCCGGCGATCTCCAGCATGACGGCATGGATGCCGAGTTGCAGGTCGAAATGCGGCAGGGTCACCAGACCCTTTCAGGTCCGACCAAAGAGTTCGAACGTCTCGTCTTCGCCGGCAAGATAGAGCATGGCGGGCATCCTGTGCTCGCCTGGATGGCTGGTCACTGCTCGGTTCGCTTCGACGTGAACCTGAACTACGTGCCGGACAAGAAAAACTCACTCGACAAGATCGACGGCATCGTAGCCACCGTCATGGGGATCGGGTTGGCCATGTCCGTCGAAGATACAACCTCGGTCTATGAGGACCGTGGAATCCTGATGGTATAGGGCAGGCGGTCGCATGGGTTTTATCGACAGGTTGTTTGCGACTACCGCCGATCGCACTACGGTGCGGCCCGCTGCTGCGGTTCCATCCGTGCCATTGGTGACTGCCGCGCTGCCGGAAAATCATTTCACGGTTGACGGGTCGCGGATCATCGAATTGATGCGCGCCTCCTCCCTGACCGAAAGCGGCGCTAACGTTACGGTGGCTACGGCACTGAAGAACACAACGGTGTTCCGCTGTGTGTCGCTGATCTCCTACAGCATCGGCATGCTGCCCGCGCACCTGTATCATTCAGGTGACGAGCGCAGGAAAGCGACGGAACATCCGCTTTACGACCTTTTGATGTACCAGCCGAACGACTGGCAATCGGCGTTCGACTTCAAGGTCCTGATGCAGATGCGGGCCATGGTGGATGGCGATGCATTCGCGCTCATAGTCCGGTCGATGGGACGCGTCATACGGCTGGTGCCGCTACCGCGCGGCCGGATATCGATCCGGCAGAAAGAAGACTGGTCCGTCGAGTACCATTACCAGTCGTCGAAGGGCAGCAAGCGCATATTCCGGGCTGACGAAATCCTGCACCTTCGCGGCCTCTCCGATGACGGATTGCGCGGAATGTCATTGGTGCGTCAGGCGGCCGAGGCGATAGGACTGGCGCTTCAGACCGAAAAGGCGGCCGCTCGCCTGTTCCGCAATGGCATGCTGGCCGGGGGTGCGCTCCAGCACAAGGAAAAGCTTTCGCCGGAAGCTTATGAGCGCCTCAAAACGAGCATGGCCGAGCGCGAAAGTGCGGACAACGCGCACAAATGGCTGATCCTCGAAGAGGATATGGCGGCGAATCCGTTTTCGCAGACCGGCAAAGACAACCAGCATCTTGAGACCCGCCAGCACCAGATCGAGGAAATCGGCCGTATCTTCGGCGTGCCGCGTCCGCTGCTGATGGTCGACGACACTTCCTGGGGTTCCGGCGTCGACGTGCTTGGACAGTTCTTCGTCACATACGGTCTGGCGCCGTGGTTCACAGCGTGGGAACAGGCCATCCGCCGATCTGCCCTGACCGATCAGGAGAAAAAGAAGTTCTACGCCAAGTTCAACGAGGGCGCCCTGCTGCGCGGCTCCATGAAGGACCAGGCGGAATTCTTCGCAAAGGCTCTCGGGTCCGGCGGACATCAGCCATGGATGGATGCCGACGAGGTTCGCGCCTTGCAGGAACTGGGAAAAGCGAAGCCCGGGCAGTTACCAGCGGCGCCGGGACAACAGGAGAACGGCAATGAGCCTGCGTAAGCTTCCCGAGATCCGTGCGTTTCAGCACTCCGATCTCCTCCAGTTCGATCCGCCGGATGAGGCGGTCGCGGAGTTCAACGCTGAAATCCGGGCGGCGAAGGATGAGGGCGACAACGTCATTTCCATCTATGGCTCGATCGGACGCGACCCGTTCTCCGATGTCGACAACAGCGAAAGACGCATATCGGCAGCGCTTGCATCGATCGGTCGACGCGACGTCGTCGTCAATATCAATTCGCCGGGCGGGAATTTCCTGTCGGGTCTGGCGATCTACAATCTGCTGCGCGCGCATCCGGCCAGGGTAACGATCAATGTTCTGGCCATGGCTGGTTCCGCAGCCTCGGTGATAGCCATGGCCGGGGATGAGATCGCCATGGCGGATGGATCGTTCATCATGGTGCATAAGGCATCGGCCGTGGTCATGGGCAACGAGTACGACGCAAAAGATGCGGCTGAGCTTCTGGCTGAAGTCGACGCGGCCATGGCCGAGATTTATGCCGCGCGCGCCGGTGTCGAGAAGCCGGAGGCCTCGGGCTGGATGGACAAGGGGCGCGGCAAGGGCTCGATGTTCAACGCCAGGGCTGCGATCGAGCGCGGTCTTGCAGACCGCAAACTTGCGTCGGGTGCTGTGAAAATCTCAGCCTCCGTTGCGAAGCAGCTGCCCCCGGAGCGCGTCGCGGAGCGCGCCCTGATGGCGAACGGGCTATCGAGCGCTGAGGCAAAGACCCTCGTCGCTTCCCTGAAATCCGGCGCGCGCGATGCCGCCGGGATCGTCACGCGCGATGCTGACAACCGTGTGCAGGCTGCCATGAGGCAGCTTCTTTCCACAATCCGCTCATAGGAGATCAAAATGAGCAAGCATATGAACCCGCGCAGGCTGCGCGGCACGGTCGCCATCCGCGCTGATGGCGATGACCTTGCAGGGCTGTTCGCTGAGCTGAACACGAGCTTCGCCGAATTCAAGGCCTCGATGACCGCCAAGGAAAAGGAAACCAGCAAGCGCTTCGATGACGTGGTGACCACCGAGAAGCTGGAGCGGATCAACGCGTCCATTTCGGAAACGAACGCAAAGTATCAGTCCGAGATCGACAAGCTGAACGCCCAAATCGCCGGCCTGACCCTGAATGGGGGCGAGGATGACGGGTTGTCCGAGGCTGACCGGGAATATCGCGCCACCTTCGAGAACTGGTTCCGGACAGGTGATGGCGAAAGCCAGGTCAAGGCAGCGATGAAGGCCGGCGAGATCACGGCGGCCTATGAGGTGGGGGACGATTCCAAGGGCGGCTATACGGCGCCGGTCGAATGGGATCGCTCCATCACCGACCAGCGTGTCGAGATTTCGCCCATGCGCCGCTATGCATCGGTGCAGTCGGTGACAGGGCAGGGCTTCACCAAGCTGTACAACCTGCATGGCACCACCTCTGCATGGGTTGGTGAGAAAGCCGCGCGCCCTCAGACGGATGGCTCGGTGCTTGCCACCTATGCCTTCTCGTTCGGTGAAATCTATGCAATGCCGGCGGCGACTGAGCGTATCCTTGAAGATTCCGAGATCGACATGGCCGCCTGGCTCGCCGGCGAAGTCAATATCGAGTTCGCCTATCAGGAGGGCGCCGCCTTCATCGGTGGCGACGGCGTGAACAAGCCAAAGGGCGTTCTGCGCTATGATGCCGCGACCGAGGCCGCCTTGCCGCCTGCTCAGCGTCATCCGCTTGGGCCGATCACGGAAGTGGTGTCCGGCGATGCCAATGGCCTGACGCCTGACGGCCTCGTGGACCTGATCTATGATCTGCCGGAGGACCGCTCGCAGGGCGCTGCTCTGTTCGCCAACCGCAAGACTCATGCCGTCATTCGCAAGATGAAGGACGGGCAGGGCAACTTCCTGTGGCAGCCGCCATTCCAGGCGGGCGCGCCGGCGCAGGTTCTCGGGCAGCCGATCAACGAGCTGTCTGGTCTGCCTGACGTAGCAGCCGGCACCATTCCAATCCTGTTCGGCAACATGGCGCAGGCCTACCGCATCTTCGACCGGGTGGGCATGTCGGTTCTGCGCGACCCCTACACCAACAAACCGTACATCCTGTTCTACACCCGCAAGCGTGTCGGCGGCGGTCTGTGGAATCCGGAATGGATGCGCTACCACCGCATCGGTACCGCGCCGGCTCCTTCCACCTGATGTAGACGGGCGCGGGCGGTATTCCCGCCCGCGCATCTTCCCAGCGCAGGAGGCCGAGATGCGATTCATCAAATCTTTCCGGGGCGCGCGTCGGGGTGAGGCGTATCCATCGCGCTTCGCCATCGGCGATGAATGCCCCATTGAACTGGAGCAGGCGGCGATAGAGAAGGGGGCGGTGGACCCGAACTCCGCCGAGCGCCCTATTGGTGGCCCGACTGGCGAGGGCAGGATTGTGTCATCGTCGCCAGCGGGCCGTCTGCCAGCGAAATCCCGCTCTCGGAAGCAAAAGGGCGCGCAAGGTTCCTGACGGTCAATAATTCGTGGCGCCTGGCTCCATGGGCCGATGTCCTCTATGCGAGTGATCTTGCGTGGTGGCGTGCAAACAATGGAGCGCCCGAGTTTTCGGGCATGAAAGTCGCTCGTAACCCCAGTGCCGCCTATGAGTTCGCCGGCGTGCACTATGTCCGGATGTTG
The DNA here is from genome assembly GCA_040391335.1 of Dokdonella fugitiva. Lineage (GTDB taxonomy): Bacteria > Pseudomonadota > Gammaproteobacteria > Xanthomonadales > Rhodanobacteraceae > Dokdonella > Dokdonella fugitiva_A. The sequence continues at coordinate 6,356 of JBEBXZ010000014.1, forward strand.
CGGGATCTCGACGGCTCCTGGCCGGACAGCATGGTGCTCGAAGAGCCTTATACGATCGGGGCCGGGGGCAACAGCGGGTTTCAGGCGATCAATCTGGCGGTCCAATTCGGTGTCAGGAAGATCATTCTGGTTGGTTTCGACATGCGGGTTGATCGTGGCACCCACTGGCATGGTGATCATGTTGGCGGACTGGGCAACCCTGACGCCGATAAGGTCGAGCGCTGGCGCGTGAATCTGGATGCCGCCGCCGACAGCCTGTCCGCCGCCGGCGTGACGGTGATCAATACGAGCGCGGTTTCAGCGCTGCGTAATTTTCCCAAGATGTCGATTCGCGAGGCGCTATCACATGCGACGCCCGGTTCTTGTCACACCGCCTGATATCCTGCCGGTGTCGCTTGCGGAAGCGAAGGCCCACCTGCGTGTCGATTACGATGATGACGATGCACTTATCGCCTCCCTTATCGGAGCTGCGGTCGATCATCTGGATGGGTGGACGGGAATTCTCGGACGGTGTCTGGTCGAGCAGGAATGGCGGCAAGACTTCGCTGCAGGTGCGTCATGCTTTCCATTGCCGCTTGGCCCGGTGATTGAAATCACCAGTGTGACAGCTGGTGGCGAGACGGTTGATCAATCCGGTTACTCTCTCATTGTCGATGGCGGCGGGGCGGCATTCATGGTTCCGGATCATGAACTCGCCGGATCTGTATCCGTTGCTTTCAGAGCTGGGAATCGCGCGAATCCGCAAGCGCCTGGCGTTTCAACCGTGCCTGCCGCAATCAAGGCCGCGATCCTGCTCATGGTGGGAAATTGGTATCAAACAGCCGAGGCGGTCAATATCGGCAACATTGTAAATGAGATGCCCATGGGGGTTAGGGCGCTTCTGGCTCCCTGGATTGTTCGGAGGATTTGACGATGGCTCGCGTCCGTTTCATCGACGATTTCGACTACAAGCCGACGCCCATGTCGGTCATCGCCTACAAGGCCGGCATGGAACTGACGGTAAAGCGCGAATGCGCCGACGAGGCCATTGCCAAGGGAAAGGCGGTGGAGATCGATCCGCCGCGCAAGGCTGAGAAACCCATAATCGAGACGGAGGCGGAAGATGGCGGGCGCGGGTGATCTTCGCCACCGTGTCGCGTTCGACAAGCGCCAGCGCGAAAAGGATGGTTCGGGAAACTGGCAGTCGAGCTTCGTCGAGCAGTTTCAGCGCCGCGCCGCCTTTGTCTATGCCGGCGGTGGCGAAGCTGTCATGGCGGCTCGTCTTGAGGGGCGTGGCGTCCTTAAGATCCGGGTTCGCTCCTGCTCCCTTACCCGCACGATCACGCAGGACTGGCAGATGCGAGATGCTCGCCTCGGGACAGTCTATGCCATCAAGGAAGTTGATGCAGTGACGGATCGCCAGTGGGTTTATCTCGTCGTCGAGCGCGGGGTTGCATCATGAAAATCCTCAACCTTGAAAGGATGCGCCGCCGACTGGAACGCATCCCTGACGCTATCCGCAAACGCGCCAAGGCCGACCTCATGCTCGCCGGGCGCGAGATTAACATGCTTCAGCGGTCGCTGGCTCCGAAGGATGACGGGGTGCTGGCCGGTACAATACGCACCGAGCAGCTTCCCGATCCGGAGATTGGCGTGGAGATCAAGGCCGGCGGCCCTGCCACGACCAAACCAGTGCGCAACTCCAGCAAAGGCAATGCGCCGCAATATGACTACGCGCTGGCACAGGAGCATGGCACCGAGAACATGCAGGCGAACCCGTTCTTCTATCCCGCGATCCGCATGAAGAAGAAGCAAGCGCAGCGGCAGGTTCGCGCCGGCGTTCGCAAGGCACTGAAGGATGCAGTGAGCGGCAAATGAGCGACCCCAGCGCTGAGTTACAGGTTTCGCTCGTCGAGCGCCTTACGGCGCTGGCAACCGAGGCTGGCGAGCGCATCTATGACGATGTTCCCCCCGAGGATGAGCGCGTTGCGGATACGGGCGCCGCTTATCCCTATGTGACTGTCGGAGCCGGCCAGCTCGTACCGGTCGACGAGGAATGCTTCGATCGTTCTTCAACCTATTTCCAGATCGATGTGTGGACGCGGACGGTCGGATTTCCCCAAACGAAGCGCATCGCCGGCGCGATACGCATGGCGCTGCATGAGCAGACCCTTGCCGTAAACGGCCATGTTGTCGACCGAATGCGCGTCGAGAGCATCGACTATTCGCGTGATCCGAACGGCCTAAGCCGCCGAGCACGCCTTGTCCTGCTGGTTGAAACCCAGCCAGCCTGAAGAACTGCCCTGATCAACCCTGGCCGCAGGATGGCCACATGACGGAGACTAGCAATGGCTACGACGAAGAAACTGCTTATCCAGTTCGGGGACGCAGCAACGCCCGAGGTGTTCACGCACGCATGTACGATCAACACGTCACAGGACTTTACCATCGAGGCGACGACGAATGACGCCACCGAGCCGAATTGTCTGGACCCGGACGCTCCTTCGTGGGTTCTGAGGTCTGTCGACACCCTATCCGCCAGCATCAATGGTGCCGGCACGATGGACCCTGTCAGCTACGGTGTGCTGCGGGAGCGCATGCTTTCGGGCGAACCGTTCAATGTGCGCGTGACCCTCGACGGCCTCACCGCTGTAAACGGCGGTGGCCATTTCGCTGGCCGCTACGTCATGACCAGCCTTGGCCTGGCCAAGGAAGGCAAGGGCTACGTGACATCTACCGTGGCTCTCCAGAGCGACGGCGAGGTGAAGTGGGTGGATGCGACCTGATGTCGAAGGTGCTGAAGGAAGAATTCGGCGGGGCGAAACGGGAGTTCCGCCTCGGGATCGGTGAGCTACGGGAATTGCAGGGGATCTGCGATGCGGGCCCTGCAACCATTCTTGCAAGGCTCATGTCATGCCAGCCGCAGGCGGTCGGACTGAAGCGCCCGAATGCCAACGACTACGAACTGGGCGCTTCCGACCCGGATTTCAACTCAGATTTTAATATCTATTCGCTGCTGCGAACCATCGGCAATGATTGGCGCGTCGATGATGTACGCGAGACAATCCGGCTCGGTCTGATCGGCGGCGGTTGCACGCCCACCGAAGCAGCTTTGCTGGTTGCGCGCTATATCGATGCCGCTTCCGACTGGCCATCCAATGCCGGACTTGCAGCGGCAATCCTGCTGTATGCCCTTATCGGCCCGCAGGATGATCAGGTGGGAAAAGCGACGGTGGAGACGGAGATGCCGCAGGCGACGGACGCCTGACGTTTTCCACCTATTACGGCATAGGCGGGGCTATGGGCTTCACGCCTGCTGAGGTCGACCAGATGACTCTGTGGGAACTTGCTGCCGCAGCACATGGCTGGTCGAAGGCCAATGGTGCCGAGGAGGAAGTCGCCGCGCCATCCTATGAGGAGCATCTGGCGATGGTAAGCGCGGCCGGCGTTACAGATAACCGAAATGCCGGCAGTTTTTGATTATCTGCTCGCGTGCTGATGATGGCGTTGGATTATTCCGGTTCGAACGTTCAAGAACAGAGCAGTAATTTCGGGCCTTTTCCGCATCGCTAAGACCAGCAGCACCCTTGGCTAAATCCATAATTTCAGTGTGGGCACGCTCGATGTTGGCTGCGTGCTCATTTCGGGCTGAACGCTTCTCGTATTCGTTCCAGAAGAAATAACCGACGAATGCCAGAACGGCGATGCATGCGGCTGCAACAAGCGCCTTCATCTGCTCCCCCCCCCCCCAAACATCAATGCATCCATAACAGGATTCAAAATGGCAGTCACCGTTGATGAACTGCGCGCCGTGATGCGCATGGAAATGAAGCCGTTCATGCGCGATTTGCAGCAGGTGAACGGCGTCAGCGCCAAGGCAGCGCGGCAAATTGAAAATACTTGGAGGCAGGCAAACCGGCGGCTCGATGGCATCGGGAAGAAGATGGCGCAGAGCCTTGTTGCGCCGATGGCCGGGATCGGAGCCGTGCTCGGCGCGCGTGAACTCACTGCTCTCGCTGACACATGGTCCGATCTCAACAGTCGCGTTCGCTTGGCAGCGGGTGGCGTGGAGCAGGGAAATCAGGTCATGGAACGGTTGGGCGAAGTTGCCCGCCGCACTTACTCGTCGCTTGAACAGACAGCCGAAGGGTATCTTGCCAATGCGACGACGCTGAAAGAGATGGGCTATTCCACCAGCCAGACGCTGGATTTCACGGAGTCGCTCAACAATGCGCTGGTTGTTTCCGGTGCGAAAGGTCAGCGCGCGGCATCTGTGATGGACGCTCTGTCGAAGGCTATGGCGCTCGGCAAGCTTTCTGGCGACAATCTCAACACCGTCATTGCATCGGGCGGGCGCGTTGCTGAGGCGCTGGCTGAAGGTCTCGGTGTCGGCGTAAACCAGCTTCGCGCGCTCGGCTCGCAGGGCAAAATCACCGGTCGTGATGTTGTGCAGGCGCTGTCTTCGCAGATGGAAAAGCTGCGCAAGGAAGCCGAGGCAATGCCGGCCACGATCAGCG
>JBEBXZ010000015.1:0-10773 GCA_040391335.1 Dokdonella fugitiva
CCTCGGCCAGTTGCGCCATGCCGGCATCGCGCGCCTGATCGAGGGCGGCATCACGGATTCGGGCACGCCGTACATCGCGCTCGAACTCGTCGAAGGCGAGACGCTGCTGACCCATGCGCGCCGGCAGCGTCTCGATATCGGTGAACGGCTGCGTCTTTTCGTCGACGTGTGCCGCGCCGTCGAAGCGGCGCACCGCGCCCTGATCGTGCATCGCGATCTCAAGCCATCGAACGTGCTCGTCGGCGCCGACGGCGACGTCAAGCTGCTCGATTTCGGTATCGCCAAGCTGCTCGACCTCGACGACGACGATGCGACGCATACGCAGCACCGCGCGATGACGCCGGCTTACGCCGCGCCGGAGCAGTTGCGTGGCGGCCCGATCACCACCGCCACCGATGTGTATGCGCTCGGCATCCTGCTGTGCGAACTGATCACCGGCCAGCGGCGATCGGTGGGCGACACGCACACGCCGTCTTCGGAGATCGACAACACTGCCGCGCCCGACCTGCTGCCGGCGCCGCCAGCGAGAATGCGCCGGCTGCTGCGCGGTGATCTCGACAACATCGTGCTGCAGGCCACCGCCGAGGAACCCGACCGGCGCTATGCGAGCGCCGGCGCGCTCGCCGACGACGTCGAGCGCCATCTGGCCAGCGCCCCCGTCGCCGCGCACCCGCCCTCGCGCTGGTATCGCACACGCAAGTTCGTCGCACGCCATCGCGGCGGCGTGGTCACGACCGCCGCGCTCGTGCTGGCGATTGTCGGCGCGCTCGGCATCGCCATCTGGCAGGCGCATCTGGCGAGGAGCGAGGCGATGCGTGCCGGCGCGATGCGCGACTTCATGGTGTCGTCGTTCCGCGAGGCACAGCCTGGCTCGCCGCGAGAAGGCCCGCCACGCATCACCGACGTGGTCGAAGCCGCCGTCGCGCGCGCGCGCGACGACGCCACGATGCATCCGGGCATACGCGCCGAACTGCTCAGCGAACTGGGTGCCGTGCTACGCGAGCAGGGACATCTCGACACGGCTCGGGAGACCTTGCAGTGGAACTACGACCGCGCCCGACGCGACTTCGGCGACAACGACCGCCTGACCCTCGGCGCAGGCCTCGAACTGCTGCGCGTCAGCGCACTGACCAGCGACCACGACGAGGGGGCGCGCCGTTTCGCCGACGACCTGCTGGCAAGGATTCCATCGGGCGAATCCCGCCTTCGCAGTGAAGTGCTGGTGATGTCGACATCGATCGCGACGCGCGAGCGCCAGTTCGACCGCGCCCTCCGCGAAGGTCGCGAAGCCGTGGCCCTGGCGCGCCGCCTGGATGATCCCCACCTGCTTTCCAACGCCTTGAACGGCTACAGCCAGACGCTGTTCGGCAGCGGCGATGCCGCGGGCGCCGCTGCGGCGAGCGAGGAAGCGCTCGCGTTGACGCAGGCACGCGTCGGCACGCGCCATGTCAGCGTATCCACCGCGCACGTCAACCTGTCGCGCATATACCGGCGTGCCGGCGACCTCGCCGCCGCCGAACGGCACATCCAGACCGCGCTCGATATCGACGATGCCGTGCTGCCGGCGGACCACTGGCGCAGGGCTTTGCACCTGAATGCGAAGGTCATGATCCTGCGCCAGCAGCGTGAATTCGCCGCCGCTCTCGACGCCGCGATCGAGAGCCTGCGCATCAACCGGCTGGCCCTTGGCGACGACCATGCCTACGTCGCCAACGACCTTCTCGCGATCGGCACGCTTCGTATGCGCCTCGGCGACTTCGACGGGGCGCTGGCGCCGCTGCGCGAATCGCTCGAAGTGAGCGAGGCCGCGCAGGGCCCCGATCACAGGCAGACCGCGATCACGCGCGGTGCCTACGGCGAGGCGCTCGCCGGTGCCGGCGACGCCAGGGCCGCGGAAACCGAGATGCAACGCGCATTGGCTTCACTCGAAGCGGAGCCGCAGCCGGATCTGCACGAACAGGCCTTGATCCGGGAATGCCAGGCGCGACTGAGGCTCGATCGGGGCGAGTTGGCGCAGGCGTCGTCCGCCCTCGCCGAGATCGATCGTCTGCTGTCCGGCATCGCAAAGCCGAAACCCTACTGGGATGGACGTCCAGCAACGTTGCGTGCGACCTTGCTGATCGCGCAAGGCAATGGACCCGGCGCACTCGAACTGCTCGAAAATGCCAGCGCCGCGCTCCGGGCATCGGTCGACAGGGATGTCGAACTCGACACCGAAATCCAGTTGCAGCAGGCGCGTGCCGCGCAGCTCGGCGGCGATCACGGCGCGGCATCACGACGGGCAGCGCAGGCGCTGAATGCGATGGCGGCATTGCGCAATCCGCCCCTGCGACTGACGGTGATCGCCAGCGCATTGCGCGCGGCGCAACGCGATTGATGCGAACGCCGCGATCAAGGTCCGTGCGTTACTCGCTTCGCAATCATTCCAGCGCCGCGGCGTCGCCACGACCGATCCAGCGACGCGAGCGTGTCACCCGAAATGGCCGCCAGCTCGCCGGGTGGCGTGCCGGCGCATGCAATCAGGCGGCGACGTAGCCGGCCGCATGGGCCATCTCGTCGGCGTGATAGGACGAACGGACCATCGGACCCGACGCAACGTGCTCGAACCCGAGCGCATGGCCAAAATCGGCCAGTGCCTTGAACTCTTCCGGCGTCCAGTAGCGCAACACCGGGTGGTGATGCGCCGTCGGCTGCAGGTATTGCCCGATGGTGACCATGTCGACCGCGTGCTCGCGCAGGTCGCGCAAGGTGCGGTGGACCTGCTCGAGGGTTTCGCCGAGGCCGAGCATGATGCCGGACTTGGTCGGGATGTCCGGGTGCTGCGCCTTGAAGCGGCGCAACAGGTCGAGTGACCACGCGTAGTCGGCACCGGGGCGCACTTCGCGATACAGGTCCGGCACCGTTTCGATGTTGTGGTTGAACACGTCCGGCGGATATTCGGCAAGCAGTTCGAGCGCGCGATCCATGCGGCCCTTGCCGCGGAAATCGGGGGTCAGGATCTCGATGCGGATATCCGGATTCTCGAAGCGCACGGCGCGGATGCAGGCCGCGAAATGACCGGCACCGCCATCACGCAGGTCGTCGCGATCGACCGACGTGATCACCACGTAGCGCAGGCGCATGTCGCGGATCGTGCCGGCGAGCTTGGCCGGCTCCAGCGGATCGGGCGCGTTCGGCCGACCGTGCGCGACGTCGCAGAAGGAGCAGCGGCGCGTGCAGACTTCACCGAGGATCATGAACGTCGCCGTGCCCTTGCCGAAACATTCGTGGATGTTCGGACACGATGCCTCTTCGCACACGGTGACCAGGCGGTTCTCACGCAGCTTCGCCTTGAGCAGGGCCACGGCATTGCCCGGCGGAATGCGTACGCGGATCCAGGAAGGTTTGCGCAACATCGGCGCTTCGGCGAAGCCGGCGCGGTTGCGCGCGATCTTGTCTTCGCCGAGCTGCTTCTCACCGACCACGGTGAGCGGGATGGTCTTGATCGTTTCGTTCATGCGGCGCTGGTATCCGCTTCATCGGCGGGAATGGACGGAAGCTCCGCAGCAGCCGGCTGCGGCGTGTAACCGAACTGTCTGCACAGCTCGTCGATCAACACATCCTCGACCGCGGAAAGCGAGCCGGGACCACCGAAGTCTAACACCTGGGTCACCTGCAAACCTTGAAAGCCGCAAGGATTGATGCGCCGGAACGGCTCGAGATCCATCGCCACGTTGAAGGCCAGCCCGTGGAACGTGCAGCCACGCCGCACGCGCAATCCCAGGGCGCCGATCTTGGCATCGGCGACGTACACGCCGGGTGCCCCGGCACGCCGCTCGGCGACGATGTTCCAGTGCCCGAGCGTATCGATGATCGCCTGTTCGATCCGGCACACCAGTTCGCGCACGCCAAGGCCAAGGCGACGCAGGTCGAGCAGCGGATAGCCGACGATCTGACCCGGCCCGTGATAAGTCACCTGCCCGCCCCGCTCGACCTTGATCACCGGGATGTCGCCGGCGGCGAGCACGTGTTCCGGCTTGCCGGCCTGGCCGAGCGTGAATACCGGATCGTGTTCGAGCAGCCAGAGTTCGTCAGGCGTTTCCTCGCCGCGCACGTCGGTGAAGCGACGCATCGCCTGCAGAACGGGTTCGTAGGGTTGGCGGCCAAGACGGCGCACAAGCAAGGGTCGGTTCATGGCTGCGAGATGGGGCTGGCGACGGGCTTAACAAGCCGATGCTCGCTTGAAACCGCCCCCAATGCGCGTTTTGCTCGTCCCCTGTCAGCGTCCTCAGCATTTGATCGGCGCAGATGCCGAGTACCCATCGCCGCGGGCCACCAATCGCAGATGGGTTGTGTATCGCAGACGTCGCCGGGCTGGGTGCAACGGCATGAGGTCGACACCGGTGTTCGCCGATGGTGAGAGGCGCAGCGCGCGGCCCCGTACCCCGCAGGATCACCCTGCCGAAAAAGGAGAAAAGGTCTCCATCGCGAACCCGGCGTCCACATCTGCACGTCGTGGCAAGCCGTTGTTTTCCACAATGGCTACCCGCATGAGGCACGGGCGCCGAGCCACGGGAACGCGTAAACTGGCCGGGCTACAGGGGAAGCACGATCACGCCCTCGGGCGTCGCATGTCACCTTACCTTGGGGAAAACTCATGAATCGAAATGCATTGGTGTCGGCTCTGCTCGCCTGCGCTCTGCCCGCAGCGACCGCCTCGGCCGCGAGCGCGCTTTCGCTCGATGATTACAAATCCCTCCATCCGCACTTGACCGACCAGCAACGTGCAGCCTACGACGATGCGCTGGCAAGCGAGTACATCGCTGTAAGCAATTCGTGGGTACGGCCACTGGCCCCCGTGGAAGGGGACCTCTGCACAGCCCCATCGCCGATGCCGATCAATCCGTTCACGGTCTCGTCGACGACGGTAGGCGCGACCAACAACTACGACATCGCCACGACCTGCGGAGTGGCGCAGACGTTGTTCGCCGGCACGGGGGCTTCCCTCGACGTCGCGTACGGGGTCGTCACGGACAGCGACTGCTCGGTCACCGTCAGCGCCGATCCCACGGGCGCGAACTGGGATCTCGCGCTCTACGTGCTCGAAGCGCCCGGCGCCGCCTGCACCGAGCTTCCGGCCCTCGCCGACGCCCAGTGCATCACGATGGACGACGACGGTGCTTCCAATACCACCGAGACGGTCACCTTCAACGCGACCGCGGGCGTGGAGTATTTCGTTGTCGTCGACGGATTCAATGCCGCCACGGGATCATTCGATCTCACGATCACGGGATCGGGTTGCAACCTCGTCCCTGTGGGTCTCCAGTCGTTCTCGATCGACTGACGCGGAATGCCGCCGTGCCGTCGCGGGCGTGGCGGCATTCCGGGAGCCTGATTCGAAGCCGGCAATCGACACACGCCATACACCCGGTGCGATGCCCGCTATGCCGCTGAGAGCCCAGACAAGACTGGGTCGACCGTCATGGTCAAGTCGTTGCAGTAGGCCGGAACGCCCGAGCACGTGCCCCGCTTCGATGACGGGCAGGAACGCTCCCCGAGGACCTATCCGGGCCCCGCTACGCATCGCGGCGGCAACAGCACGCGCAGCCAGTGCGCGCGGCGCGCGAGCGTGAAGGCGATCGCCAGCGCGGCGCCGGCCAGCGCCATGATCCATACGAGTACGGCCATCGTCGCGTGATCGACGCACAGGCACAGCACGAGCGAAGTCACGATCGCGGCGGCGCCGAGTACGCGCAACATTCGCGAGGTGCGCGGCGTGGGGCCGCGTGCAGCGAACACCTGCGGCCAGTGCGCTTCCATCGCGAGGGCGAGCCAGCCCATGCCGGCGAGTGCCGCGACGAGGGCGGCGGACAGCAGCAAGGGATCACGCATGGGCGGCCTCCGCATTTCGCACGCGTCCGGTGGCGGCGGTCGCGCGCCGAGCGAGGCGACGCACGGCGACCAGCGCGAGCCCCGCGGTCGCCAGCAAGGCGAGATCGACGCCCGCCACGGGCCAGTAGCCACGCGGGATGGTGTTGAGCAGATGATCACCCGTGGTCGCGGCATTCAGCACGACCGCCGCGACGGCGAGCACCGCGATCGCGACGCACTGCTCGCGCCACGCCGGATTCGCTTCGCCACGCGCGACCGGCGCGCTGCGGACGAACGCGTGCAGCATCGCGAACAGCCAGAGGGCCCAGAATGCGTAGCGTTCGAAGTCCCCGCGTCCGGGCCAGCCCTGCGGCATCGCCTCGGGCAGCAGGCGATTGGCGACCAGCATGCCGCACGCGGCGACGAGCATGCCGGTGACCGTGGTCACCGCGAGCGCATCGACGACGCGCGCACCCTGCTCGCCCTGCTTCGCATGCTGGTGCTTGCGTTTCTCGACGAAGAACATGAATCCGGTGACGATGCACACGCAGCCGGTCAGGCCGCCAAGCACGTACAGCCAACGCAGCAACCAGTGGCGGAAGTGTTGCAGGTGCAGGCCGGTCAGGAACTCGTTGATGCTGCCGACCGCGGTCGTCGGCGGATCCTCGCGCAGCACCTCGCCGGTGGATGCCTTGAAGTGGATGCCTTCGCCAGTCAACGCGATGCGGTCGGTACCCGCGCGATAGAGGCTCACGTACGCATTGGCGTCGCCGACGTGCTGCACGGCGAGGAATCCGACGTCGCCGGCCATGCCCTTCGCGGCCCAGCGGCGCTGCGCCTCGGCGACCATCGCATCGACCGATGCCAGCGTCGCGGGCTGGCGCGCGCGGTCGTGCGGCAGCCCGGTTTCCTGCGCCTCGATCTGTTCATGCCGGTCGTGCAGCGCATGCAGTTGCGTGTGCGTGACCGGGAAATAGATTCCGGCGAAGATCACCAGACCCGTGAACGCGAAGAAGAAGTGGAACGGCAATGCGACCACGCCGGTCAGGTTGTGCAGGTCGAGCGTGCTGCGCTGGCGGCTCTTGGCCGGCCGGAACGTGAAGAACTCGCGGAAGATCTTGCGGTGCATGACCACGCCGCTGACCAGCGCGACGAGCATCATCAGGGCGGCAAAACCGACGATCCAGTAGCCGAGGCTGTACCAGTTGAGCGTGAGGCTGTAGTGCAGCGGGTAGAAGAACTGGCTGCCGATCTTCAGGTGGTCATCGGGCAATGTCGCGCCGCTGCGCGGATCGATCGTGCGATCGGCCCAGATTGAATCCTCTGGATCTTTCGCGCCCGGCACTTCGTAGCCCGCGAATACGCCGAGCACGGGATCGCGGTGAGTCGTGTAGGCGCCCCAGCGCACGACGGTGTCGAAGCGCTCGGGCATCGGGCCATCGACGCGAGGGCGCATCTCGTCGATCGCGGCGCGCGTCGGCTGCATCGATTCGAATGCCGGGCGCAGCACCTGCTCGAACGAGGGCATCGGCTGCGGCTCGAAACGCGACGCGGGGATCGCCCAGCGGTCGATCTCGCGATCGAACACCGACAGCGAACCGAAGAAGAAGACGACGATGAGCACGAAGCCGAGCACGAGGCCGAACCACGTGTGCAGCCATGCCATCGCGAGGCGGAGATTCTGGAACATGCGGCGTCTCCGGGGCTAGGGCACGATCAGGTGCTGGACGAACGAGGCCGCGACGGCCATCACGGCGCCGCCGCCAGCCAGCACGAGCCATGCGCGCGCGAGGCTGCGCGTCACGAACGCCCAGCAGAACGTCGCAACGTAGACCAGCAGCGCGACGAGGCTGGCGAGGTGTTCGGCATCATGGAACGCCATGCCGGCGGCGTACAGCACGGCGATGGCGAGCGCGATCATGCCCCATGCGAATGCATAACCGCCGAACACGGCAGCGGCGATGCGCAGCAGCAGCGGCAGGCGGGGAGTGGCGATCCTGGCGGTCATCGGCGAGGGACTCCGTGGTGATGCGGTCGGGCGGACCCGGGTCGACGCGCCATGCGCGCGCCAGCCCGGGCGGCGATCAGAAGCGGTACGTCACGTTGAGGTCGACGCTGCGCGGCGCACCCCAGGTGTAGGTGCTGTACCAGTTGAAGATCGTGTAGTACTTCTTGTCGAGCAGATTGTTGACGTTGAGCGCGGCCGAAAGGTTATCGTTGAAACGGTAGCGCGCCATTGCATCGAGCACCCAGTAGCCGTCGACGGTGTGCTTGACGCTGCCGCCGTCGGGCGTGGAAATGTCACCCCAGGTCTCGTCCTGCCAGCGCGCACCGCCACCGAAGGTGAAGCCGGCAAGCGTGTGCTGCGGCGAGTAGCTTGTGTACAGATTGAAGCTGTTCGATGGCGTCAGTGTCGTCACGCGCTCGCCCTGCTGGCGCGAGACATGGTGCGAGTAGCCGCCCTGCACCTGCCAGCCCGGCAGGATCTGGCCCGAGGCTTCGATCTCCCAGCCTTCGGTCTTGACGCCCTGTGCGGCGCGATAGGCGACGCCGCCAGTCGGCGTCAGCCCACCGGACTCGATGCCGAAGTTGTCCTGCTCGAGGCGGAACACGGCGGCGGACGCGTTGAGGCGGCCGTCGAAATACTCGGCCTTGACGCCGATTTCCATGTTGTTGCCTTCGAGCGGGGCGAGCGTGCGGCCCTGCTCGTCCTGCAGCGATTGCGGGCTGAAGATGCTCGTGTAGCTCGCGTAGGCCGAGTAGTTCTTGCCGAAGTCCTGGACGATGCCGACGTAGGGCACGAACTCGGCCGATTCGTCGAGCGCCTGCTCGCGGTTGCGATACGAGGACACGCGGCCGCCCGTGATGAGCTTGGTCGTATCGTGCAGGTTCCAGCGCACGGCCGCGTAGAGGCCTTCCTCGCGCGTCGTCTCGTCGTTCGTGTAGTCGGGCGTGGCGCCCCACTGCGGACGCGGCACGTCGCCGTTCCAGTCGTAGTAGCCGTGCACGTCGAAGTCGTAGTCCGGCAGGTCCCACCAGCCCGAGTTACGCCACACGCGGCGCGACGCGCTCGCGCCGACGACGAGTTCGTGCTCGCGGCCGCCAAGCGAGAATGGACCGGTCGCGTAAGCGTCGACGGCGTTGCTGGTCGTGTGCCCGATGTACTGGCCGACCCACATGGCGACGCCCGTGCCGTCGGCCGGATTCGGGAAGCCCGACGCCGCCGCGCCGAGATTCGCGTCATAGCCGTTGATCTGGTGGTTGAGCTGGAGCTTGGCCGTCCAGCCGTTGGCGAAGGCATGCTCGAGCGTCGCGAAGCCGGTCCGCGTGTACTGGTCCCAATGGCTCCAGTTCGTGCCATTGTTGAACGAACGTGGGCGGTCGTTGAAGTCGCCGTTCGCATCGAGCAACGGGATGCCGCCCCAGGTCGAGGCGGTCGGCGTGCTGTCCTGGGTGTCGCCGCCGATCGTGAGCAGCGTCTGCGGCGTCAGGTCGGCCTCGAGGATGCCGTAGAACACTTTCGTTTCGCGCTTGTAGCGGTCGAGGTTCGATTCCGTATCCTGGTAAGCGGCCACCGCACGTGCGCGCACGCTGCCGCTCTCGTTGAGCGCGCCGCCGACGTCGATCGAGCCTCGATAGTCGTCGTCACTGCCGATACCCACCGTCGCCTGGCCCGTGAAGCCGGCCGTCGGCTTCTTGCGGATCAGGTTGATCGTGGCGCCGGGCTCGCCGCTGCCGGTGAGCAGGCCGGTGGAACCCTTGAGCACCTCGATGCGGTCGTACAAAGCCATGTCGGTCAGCGTGTTGCCGGCCGAATACGCCGAGTCCCGGCGCATCGGGATGCCGTCGTACTGGAAATTCTGGATCGCGAAACCGCGCGAGTAATACTCGGTGCGCTCGCTGTCGTAGGTCACGATTGCCACGCCGGGCGTGTGCGCCATGACCTGGTCGAGCGAGGTCCGGGAGAAGACGTCCATCGTCTGCCGCGTGACGACGCTGATGGATTGCGGGGTCTGGCGCGGGGTCAGCACCAGGCGCGGGGCCGTCGCGATCGCGCCGGGCGTGTACGAGCCCGAGCCTTCGGTGATCTCGCCGAGCGCATTGGCAGTCACCTTGACCGTGTCGAGCGTGGCTTCGCCCTGTTCGCTCTTCTCCGTCGCCTTCTTCACCTCGGCATCCTGCACGGCCTGTGCGTAAGCCATCGGTGCAGTGGCGATGCCACCGAACACCGCAGCAGCGAGAACGAGATGCACCGCGAGCGCGAGCGGCCGCCGCACGGGCGATGTCGCGCACGACATCGGCGCAGCAGAAAAGGCAGCCGTGCAGGCGGCAGGACGGATGTGGTTCATGGAAAACGATCCTTGGGAATGGAAGGCGATGACGGGGCGAAGTCAATATCGACCGTTAATGCGAATCATTATCAATCAAATCGAATGCCAAGTCATGCCTGCGCAACGCGGTCAGACGTCGCGGATCCGCTCAAACCGTGGATGGATAACGGGCATCTTGTGGGCTGCCCCACGTGCTGTACGGATCACCAACGCAGGTGCGGGCCCCCATTGAGCTGCTGCACGCAGTGAGCATGGGGTGCGCTTTCCCATCCGTGGACCGACATGCACGCGCCGGCTTCAGGACGCCTTGAACCCGGAACGAAGGCGCCGGATCAAGGCCAGGCGCCGGGGTGCCCTGTCCGGACGAACTACAAGGTCCAGCGGATCGCCTCGTCGGCGCGCAACGCAGCGTGCGCTGCATCGTAGTGCTCGCGATCCGGACACGTGAAGGTCACGGAAACCGAGCGATAGGTGCCCTCGCGGGACGGGCGCGAACGCAGGCTGCCGGCAAGGACTTCCAGTCCGAGATTGCCGAGGAGACGCGGCAGGAGTTCCTCGAGATTTGCGTCGGCACGACCGAGCGCCGTGATCT
>JBEBXZ010000016.1:0-10552 GCA_040391335.1 Dokdonella fugitiva
GGGTCGGTCGTACATCCAGCAGGAGGACGCGGACCGCGCCAAGCTGCTCCGCATCAAGCAGATGAAGCTCGCGCAGCTCGAGGCCGCCGGCGTGCCCGGAAAGTACCGCGCTCAGCTCGCACGCAAGCGCGTCCTCGTCTCGCTGCGCAATCCCTTGCGTTGGACGCCGGATTTCCCGCGCCATCAATGGCAGATTTCCTACACGCCGGGTCCGTGATCGGCTCTCGCTTCATGTGCGTGGCGCGGTGAGCATGCTGATCCTCATTGCGCGGGAGCCGCCGCATGCTTCGCAATCCCTGCCCACGCTATTTCCACGTCGCCAGAGCGATCAGTGCCGGGGTCCTGTTCTTTGCGGGCCTGTCGCTGCAGGCGCAGACGGTTCATAAATGCACGAGCGCGGGTGGGCAGATTGCTTTCCAGCAGACGCCATGCGCGCCGACCGACGTGGCCGGTGTGGTCGAGATCGTGCCGCGCGCCGCAGTGGCTGATACACCAGGGGAAGCATCGAAAGCGGCGAAACCCCGTACAGCGGTGGCCACGAGTCGCCGCACGACCCAAGCTCCCGTGCCCGTGTATTCGTTCGAATGCCGGTCGCGGAGTGGCGCGGTGTTCTATCGGCACGCGGCGTGCCCTGCCACGGTGCCGATGACCGGCGCGTCGCGCAAGGCGGGATCACGTTCGCGAGCCGAAACGGAATCGGTCAGCGCACGTCGCGTGCCGCGTGTGGAAGCCTGCCGTGGCCTGCGTTCGGTCGCTCGCCACGGACGTGAGCACGACGAGGTGGTTTCGACCTATGAGCGCAATCTCGGGCGCGATCCCTGTCGCCGGTACTGAACCCGGATGAGTTGGCGGTATATTCGCGGGCCCTTGTCCGCGGTGCTTCGTCATGCGTCAGTCCCTGTTGTTGTTCATCGCTCTGGCCAGTCTTGGTCTCGCCGCATGTTCGCGTTCGGAGAATCCTGCGCCGCCCGCCCCGCCCGCGGCACCCGTCAGCAAGGGACCGTCGGCAGCGCAACAATACGTGCTGTATGAGCAGATGCTCGCGGCGAACAGCGCAGAGCTGGCGGTGCCGCTGGGTGACGAAATCCTGAAGACGTTTCCGGACAGTCCCGAGGCCGCGCGCGTGCGCGAGAACATCGAGAGCTTGCGCGCCAAGGCATCGAGCGAAGGCGAGCAGCGTCGCCTGTCGCGGTTGTGGAACTATCAGACGGGCCCGATGGCCGGTGGCACGCAAAGCACGGCCTCGATCTATGATCGCGAGCAGCCGGGCATGAAAACCGAGCGCGTGCGCCTCGTGTTCCGTCGGCATACCGAATGGGGACAGAGCGTGTTCCTGTTTGGCACGGAACCCGGCTTTACCTGCGCGAAAGCCTGTCGTGTCACGCTGCGCTTCGACGGCAAGCCCGAGAAACGCTATCTCGGCAGCATTCCGCTCACCGGGGAGCCGGCCATCTTCATCGAGGAGGACAAGGCGTTCCTGGCCGAAGTGCAGAAGGCCCGCGAGGTCGCGATCGATGTGGCCGAGAAGGGCAAGCCGAAGCGCACGCTGGTGTTTGAAGTGGGTGGTTACGACGCCGCGAAGTTCGCGCCATTGCCGGCCGGAAGGAAATAATCGACTGCGGATTTGCCGATGCGCAGGCCGCACCGATCATGGCGCGGCCTGCATGCGGCAGTATCGGACGAAAGGATCATGCACGACGAACGCGCGGGTCAATGCAGGGTTTTCTGGAATTCCTTGATCTCCTTGTCCGCCTGGTCCTTGGCCCAGCCATAGCGTTCCTGGAGTTTTCCGGAAAGGTACTGCTGGTTGCCGTCGAGACGATCGAGATCATCGTCGGTGAGCTTGCCCCATTTCGCCTTGATCGAGCCTTTGAGTTGCTTCCACTTACCCTGGATGATGTCCTGATTCATGGTCTGTACCTCATGCGGTGGGAGGATTGCGCATCGACTGCATCGGTCTGAAGTCCGAGCGAGTCGGTATCGCGTGGATCACGCTACGCGCCGTCCTGGAAAGTTATGCGTAGCTGGGGGTTAACAGCCGGTTACCGTTGTCCCGGGTTCATTCACATGAACTTGATCCATCGGCTCCTGGCCATCATGTTGTGCGCATGTCCGCATCGATCGTCGAAAGCTTCCCTCCGCAAACAGGCGCCGACTGCCGCTTGCTCATCCTTGGCACCGCGCCGAGCGTGCGTTCGCTCGCCCTGCAGCAATCCTATGCGCACCCGCAGAACCTGTTCTGGCCGTTGATGGGCGAATTGTTCGATGCAGGGCCGCAACTCGCCTATGCTGAACGCATCGCGCGCCTGCATGCCCGCGGTGTCGGCATCTGGGATGTCCTCGCGCGATGCGAGCGTCCTGGCAGCCTCGACAGCAGCATCGTCAAGTCGAGCGAGATCGCGAACGATATTCCTGGCCTGCTCATTCGGCAGCCTGGAATCCGCGCGATCGCGCTGAATGGCGGGAAGGCGCAGCAGAGTTTCCGCCAGCTGGTGACCGGCCGGCACGGCAGCGGCTTGCCAAGAGACGTGGTCCTGCTCGATCTGCCCTCCACGAGTCCGGCGAATGCATCGATTCCGCGGATGGAGAAGCGCGAACGATGGCGGGTACTGCTCGATTTCCTCGATTGAATCGGGTTGTTCGATCGTGTTCAGGAAGGACGCCGGAAACTACGCCGACCTCAACAAGGGAGTGGACGACCATGAAGCAGATCAAGACAGGATTCGGTGCAGCGGCGCTCGCGATTGCTTTGGCATTGGGTGTGACGCCCCATGCGGATGCAGCGCAGGCCAGCCTCGATTGCACGATGAAGTTCAACCTCACGGGCTGGTCGGCGATCTACAAGCACGCCGAGGGATCCGGCACGGTGACCTGTGCCGATGGCAAGTCGATGCGCGTGAAGATCTCGGCGAAAGGCGGCGGCCTGACGGTAGGCAAGTCGCATATCGATAATGGCACCGGCAAGTTCACCGATGTGCACAAGATCAATGATGTACTCGGGACCTATGCCCAAGGGGAAGCGAGTGCGGGTCTGGTCAAGGCCGGCACCGCGCAGATTCTGACCAAGGGCACTGTATCGCTGGCCCTGGCTGGAGCGGGCGAGGGTGTCGATCTGGGCATCAGCTTCGGGGGATTCACGATCAGCAAGGCCAAGTAGCTTTCCCTGCTCCTCCATGATCGGCCCGACAGCCGCGCCCTCGCACGAGGGCGCGGCTTTTTTGCGCCGTCATAAATCTTGACGTTGGCAATTGGAACGCAGCGCCTTGACGGGCATAGAATGCTGCTCGCTGGCATGCCTCGGAGCGGTGCAGGCGATGTATCCGTGGAAAGCCCGTCTTGCAATTGGGGAGGATCGAAATGTCCATCGGTAAAAAGCTTTCGGCCGAGTTTCTCGGCACGTTCTGGCTCGTGTTCGGCGGTTGCGGCAGCGCGGTCATCGCTGCGGGATATCCTGAACTGGGTATCGGCTTCGTCGGTGTGGCCCTGGCATTCGGCTTGACCGTATTGACCATGGCGTTTGCGCTGGGTCATGTCTCCGGCGCGCACTTCAATCCCGCGGTCTCGATCGGATTGCTGGTGGGCGGTCGGTTCAGCGCGAAGGAATTCGTTCCCTATGTGATCGCGCAGGTCCTCGGCGGCATTGCCGCGGGTGGCGTGCTCTACATGATTGCCAGCGGCAAGGCCGGCTTCGACGTGACGGCGGGTTTTGCTTCCAATGGCTACGGTGAGCATTCGCCCGCCGGCTACTCGCTGCACGCCGCATTGATTGCCGAGGTCGTGCTGACCGCGTTCTTCGTCATCGTGATCATGGGCGCGACCGATCGTCGTGCACCCGCCGGTTTCGCGCCGATCGCGATCGGCCTCGCGCTGACCCTGATCCACCTGATCAGCATTCCGGTGACCAATACGTCGGTCAACCCGGCGCGCAGCACGGGCGTTGCCGTGTTCCAGGGGACCTGGGCGATCAGCCAGTTGTGGCTGTTCTGGCTGGCGCCATTGATCGGCGGCACCGTCGGTGGCGCGATCTACCGCGGCCTGTTCGAGAACGACAAGCGCGGCCAGGCGTGACTGGCGGGATGACCGGTCCGGTCATCCCGCTGCAACCCCGTAGACGACACGCTGCCAGCCTCGCGAAGCCGGCTTTAAACCCGGCGCCGGATTCCCGCATCGAACGCGCACATCCCTCGTTGCGAGATGCTCCAATGAAAGCCCGATCCGTGCTGTACCCCGTTGCGCTGGTTCTTGCGCTGTCGACTGGAACTGCATCAGCCGCCGTGCATCTCAATGGTTCGGCATGTTCCGTGGACAGCGACTACACGATGACCGTCGCGGCACGGCAGATCGACTTCCGCGACCCGGGTTCGAAACGGCTCGTCAGCCTGCATGCCGATGGCAGTATCACGGTCGATAGCCGCGAGTTGTCACTGGGCGCCGCCGACCGCGAGCGCGTCATGCGCATAGGGCGTGGCGTGCGTGAACTCGTGCCCGAGGTGAAGGAACTGGCGCTGGACGTCGTGAGCGTCGCGTTCGAGGCGGTCGGTCATGCATCGACGGTGTTTTCCGCGAACGCACAGGACGCGCGTGCCAGCGCCGAGCGCATCGCGCGCACCGCGGACGAACTGAAGAAGTCGATCTCGGTGCGGGATAGCTGGAATCCGCAATCGGAAGGACAGATCGACCGCATCGTCGAAGGCGTGGTCGGCTCGTTGATTGGCGAGGTCATCGGCAATGTCACCGCACAGGCGATCAAGGTGGCGTTCAGCGGCGATGAGAGGACGGTGGCCGAACTCGAGGCGCGCGCTTCCGCGATCGAGAAGAACGTCGAGAAAGTCATCGGCAGGCGCGCGAAGGAACTCGAGTCGCGCGCCGACGCGCTGTGTGCCCGCGTGCGCGAACTGGATGCCATCGAAGCACAGATCACCGCGCGCATGCCGGATGGGACGCCGCTCGACCTCGTGCGCGTCAAGCCGTGAGCCGATGGGGCTGGGTTGATCCCCTTCAGTGGCTGGCAGGTTCCGCGTTGAGTCGCGCCTGCCATTGCGCGAGTGCAGCGGGTTTCTCCCATGCCGTATACAGCTTGATGCCGCTTTTCACGATGTCCTGGGTGCGCGAGTGGCGCGGGCCGAATCCCGGCTCACTGGCCAGCATCCCGTAGGCGCGATCCAGCTCCTTTTCCGCCTCGGGGTATTTCCCGGCGGCGACCAGCACGCTGCCCAATGTGTTGATGAAGATCGCGCGCGCCGGATGGGTCGGGCCAAACGCCTTGTCCGCGTGCTGGACGCCATTTCGCGCATGGCGTTCCGCTCCCGCAAGATCACCCCGCTCGAGCAACAACTGCGCATAGTTGTTTTCGGCGGAGACGCTCAGGAAATGGTCCGCGCCATTCTGCTCGAGGTTGGTGTCGAGCATGCGCTGGTAGTACGGCGTGGCCTCATCGAGGCGCCCCTGGCTGCGCAGCGCACTGCCGAAATTCGAAACCACGATCATCGTATTCGGATGTTTTGCACCGAGCAGGGCCTCCGCTCTGGCGAGTGCCGGACGCAGCAGCGCTTCGGCTTCCGCGTAGTTTTCCTCTTCGAGATAGTTGATCGCCAGCCCGGTCGTCACATCCAGCGTCTTCGTATTGTTCTCGCCATAGCGCTCGCGGTACTCGGCAAGCGCAGTCTGCAGCAACGGCTTTGCCTCCGCGAAACGATCAGCGCGCGAGTAGACCGCGGCGAGGCCGCGCGTGGCTTCGATCGTATCGTCGTCGTGCAGGCCGAATATCGCGCGTTGCGCGGCGAGCACGCGTTCGTAACGCGCGATGCTGGCATCGAACTTGCCGGCGCCTCGCTCGGTCCACGCGACAACGCTTTCCGCGCGCAGGCGAGCCCGGTCGTCTGCGGGGAGGCCCTCGGCGAGGGCGAGTACCTGATCGGCGAGTTGCAGCGCCTCGTCGAATTTGCCCTGATAGACCACGGCTTCCATCTGCGGAACCAGCAAGGGCACCTGCTTGCCGAGCGGCAGGCGAGCTTCCTGCGCGGCGGCGAGCGCAGCCGCGAAATGCTGCGCGGAGAGCGCGTACTCGCCGATGCCTCCGTAGCTGCGCGCGATCGTCTGCTCGATGGCGGCGCGTACCTCATGTTCGGAGCCCAGTTCGCGCGACACGCGCTCGGCGGCGGAGTCGAGCACCAGTCGCATGAGGCTGCGATCGAGCCCGCGTGCGCTGTCGGGATTGATCCCGCCGAGGATGTTCTGCACGAACCCGGCGATCTGCTCGGCCTTGCGTGCTTCGACGAGCGCCTGGGCCGCTGCCGCTTCCGCGCGACGCTGGCCCTGGATGGCCAGCGCTGTTCCGAGCAACAGGGCAAGAGCCGCAATCGTGCCGGCGACGATACCCAGTCGATGGCGGGCAACGAACTTGCGCGTCGAATAGGCGCGTGAGGCGGGCATCGCGCGCAGCGGGCGCTGCTGGCGATAGCGCTCGACGTCGTCGGCGAGGGCGGAGGCGGATGCATAGCGCTCGTTGCGATCGGTCGCGAGCGCCTGGCGCAACAAGGTCTGCAACTCGAACGGCAGTTCCTGGGCCGCTTCGAGCAAGGCCTCGGCGCCGGTATGCAGTGGTTCATCAGCCGACGTACGGAGATCAGGCGAGCGCTTGCGGCCGCGCGTGGGCAGCGCACGGGAGCGGTACGCGATGGAATCCACGCTGGAAGCGCGATGGTCCGTGAGCATCTCGAACAGCATGACGCCGAGCGAATAGACGTCGCTGCGCGTATCGATGTCGCGTGAGCGAAGATCGGCCTGTTCCGGACTCATGTACACGGCGGTGCCGGCGCGTCCACTCGCAGCCATGTCGGCGACGGGCCCGCCGTTGGCGGGCATGCCGCCGATGGCGATGCCGAAATCGATGATCTTGGGCAGCGCGTTGCCATCGATATTGCGCACCAGCACGTTCGCCGGCTTCAGGTCGCGGTGGATCACGCCTTTCTGGTGCGCATGCTGCACGCCCTGGCAGATGCGCATGAACAGCGCGAGACGCTGGTCGCAGCTGAGTGCGTGCTCGCGGCAATAGTCGGTGACCGGCAGGCCCTCGACGAATTCCATGGCCAGGAAAGCGAGCCCTTCCCCGGTGGTGCCCGCATCGAAGATCTGCGCGATCGCCGGGTGCTGCATCTGCGCGAGCGCCTGGCGCTCGACCTCGAACCAGACCAGCGCATACGGGCTGTCGAACTGCTCGCGGATCAGCTTGAGCGCGACGTCGCGACGGACCGGCGCCGTCTGCTCGGCGAGATAGACGCGCCCCATTCCGCCCTCGCCGACCGGATGCCGAATGATGTAGGCGCCGATGCGCGTGCCGGGCTGGAGCGACGCGGAACCATCGTCGCGGGCGACGATGCCATCCAGTTCCGTTGCCTCGCCTTCTGCACCCGTACCACGGTTGAATGTCGACATCATTCCAGGTTCCGCCCCTCATGCACCACGGGGAATACGTCGTGTTCATTTTCTTGCCGGGAGTTGCCTGGTCGTCCTGACGCAGATCAACCGATCACCAGCCTGTGGCGCAGGACGTTTTCTACCTTACCACTGGCCGCTGTTCGGCATTGTAAGCCATGGTTCACGCGGTGGCAGGGGCGATCCGGCCTGCAGCAACTCGATCGAAATCAGGTCAGGCGAGCGCACGAAAGCCATGTGCCCGTCGCGCGGCGGGCGATTGATCGTGACGCCGGCATCCAGCAAGCGTTGACACGTCCTGTAGATGTCCTCGACTGCGAACGCGAGATGACCGAAGTTGCGCGCCGTGCCGTAGTCCTCGGCGTCCCAGTTCCAGGTGAGTTCGATCTGGCCGCGTGCTTCGTCGCCGGGCGCGGCGAGGAAAACCAGCGTGAAGCGGCCCGCGTCACTCTGCTTGCGATCGATCTCGACCAGGCCGAGATTTCCGCAATAGAAGGCCAGCGATTCATCGAGGTTCCTCACGCGAACCATGCTGTGCAGGAATTTCATTGTATACTCCTATTCCAGGAACGTGCGTGCGGCTTACGCCCACTCGGTCAGTCGCTCGATCTCGTACCGGCGGCGCCACGCCGGTCGCGCCTTGATGTGCCGGGCGAGCGCCGCCAGGGCCGGCCAGCGATCGGCGGGCTTCGGCATGTTGCGCGACCAGCGCATGAGCATCGTCGCGTAGAGATCGACGATGCCCGGCGAATCACCGAGCACATACGGTCCGCGGGCGGCGAGATGAGCGTCGAGGCGATCCCAGCAGGTTTCGATGCGGCGCCGTGCGTATTCGCGCATCGTGTCGTCGTCTTCGACCGGCCCGAACTCGGCGGGATAGAACCATTGGCGGAATGCCGGTTGCAAGGTGTTCGCAAGGTGCAGCATCCATTGCAGGTAGAGGCCGCGCTGCGGTGATCCGTTCGCTGGCGCAAGGCCGGCCTCCGGATGACGTTCGGCGAGCAGCAGCAGAAGTGCCGCACACTCATACACCGGCGCGCCATCGACGATCAGCGTCGGCACCACGCCGTTTGGATTCAGTCGCAGGTACTCGGGATCCTTCTGGGCCAGCGAATCGAAATCGATCAGTCGCAGTTCGTGGGCCACGCCAATCTCAAGCAAGGCGAGATGCACGGCCATGCTGGCGGTGCCTGGCGAATAGTAGAGGGTGTACATGCGGCTTCCATCGGCGGCGAATGGCATAGGGTAGCCGTCCGGGAGCCGGACAGGAAACTCGCCCGATTGGTCGCCGCATCAGGATCCGTTGGGGGCCGGACCCTGATGCGCATGATGTGCGTCGCGCCCATGCGGCGCATCGTCACCGCACGAGGTCATCGATCAGATCGCCAGTTTCCGACCCATCGCGTAGTAGGCGAGATTGCCGACGCCGGTGGCGCCGAGCAGAACGGCGATCACGCCGGGCGTGACGTCCTTCCATCCCGCGAACTCGATGATGACGAAGGCGATCGCCAGCGCGACGAGGACGATGCCCCAGCGCAGTGAGGCATGCCGGCGGCGTGTCTCGTCGCCCTCGATGATCGATCGCACGAGATCTTGCGAGACATTGGCGTTGACCAGTTGGCGGCGCACGCGGGCATCGACGACGGCCTTGATGGTCCAGGCAATGCAGAGGAACAGGCTGATCGGGATGAAAGGAAGCAATATTTCTTCGTTCATAAGGCGCTCGGGTCAGTGGCTTGCGGAACAGGAGATACAGCGGTCGCGCGATCGGTTGCAGCGTCGTCGCTTGCAACCGATTGCATGCGGGGCGTATCCCTGACGACATGAAGGATGCCGGCAATCATGAACAGGACCGCACGCTCGTCGAGGCCATCCTGGCCGGGCAGCGCGGCGCGTTCGAAAGACTCGTCCGTGAATATCAGGGTTTGTGCTGGCACATCCTGCTGCGCATGGTGCGCAATCCCGAGGATGCGCGAGAACTTTGCCAGGAAACCTTCCTGCGCGTGCACCAGTGCCTGCATCAGTATCGTGGCGAGAGCGCGCTTAAATCGTGGATCGGGCAGGTCGCCTATTCCATGGCCAAGCGCCATCTTGAGCGGCGACGCATTCCGCTGGCCGAGCCCAGTGGCGATCAGGATGGTCTCGCTGCGGCGGAGACGGTGGCCGACAGCTTCGATCTGGTTGCCATCCTTGGCGATCAGGAAATGCAGGCCTACCTGCATCGCGCGATCGATGGCCTGCCGCCCTTGCAACGCACGGTGCTGACGTTGTATCACCTCGATGAGGTGCCGATCGCGGAGATTGCCCACATCACCGGGCTGGCCGAAGGCACCATCAAGAGCCACCTGTTCCGTGCGCGCAAGCTGCTGCGCGAGGCGCTGGAACATCGCATCGGAGTTGCCGCATGAACCACGACGAGAACGAATGGCTGGCGCAGGAAATCGCGTTGGACCGCGAGCGTCGACAACGGGATGGAGCGCACGACGATGCGCTGGTTGCGGGCTATCGCAAGATCGCACGCGCGCTCGCCGAGCCGCCGGCTGCAACCTTGCCGACCGATTTCGCGAGCCGGATGGCGCGTCGGGTCAGCCAGCATGCCGAGATCGACGCGCGCTTCGAGCAACGGCTGGTCAGCATGCTGGTGATCTGTTTTGCGCTGTCCGGCGTGGTCGTCGCATGGATCTATGGCGGCGACTGGCTGCAGGCCAGCGCACCGTTCGCACCGCTCACGAGCGATGCGGCGGGCAAGTGGCTGCTTGCCGTGCTTGCCTGCGTCGGGATGTCATGGGCGGCCGGTCTGTTCGGGCGGCGCCCGGCGGACTGAGGGATCAACGACTCCGCTGGAACCGGGCCGTCGCTTCAGCTGTTCTTGCGCGCCGCG
The DNA here is from genome assembly GCA_040391335.1 of Dokdonella fugitiva. Classification (GTDB taxonomy): domain Bacteria; phylum Pseudomonadota; class Gammaproteobacteria; order Xanthomonadales; family Rhodanobacteraceae; genus Dokdonella; species Dokdonella fugitiva_A. The sequence continues at coordinate 10,316 of JBEBXZ010000016.1, forward strand.
TTGCCGGAGCTGGCATCGGCCTTGTTGCCGCGAGAACGCAGCCACGCGGCGTACTCGTCGAGGTCGCCGCGGAATTCCTCGACCTTGCCATCGGCCACGCGCCAGAACGTCTCGCAGACGAGACCGATCAGATGGCGGTCATGCGAGACCATGACGATCGCGCCATTGAAGATGCTCAGGGCTTCGGCCAGGGCTTCGCGCATCTCGAGATCGAGATGGTTGGTCGGTTCGTCGAGC
>JBEBXZ010000017.1:0-10374 GCA_040391335.1 Dokdonella fugitiva
TCGCGGTCGCGCGCGAGCTCGAGCGGCGCGGCGTGCCGGTCGTGTGGCTGGGTGGCCAGGTCGGTCTCGAAACGAAACTCGTGCCGCAGGCCGGCCTGCCGCTCGAATCGCTGGCTTTCGCCGGTGTGCGTGGCAAGGGTGCGGCCACTGCACTGCTTGCGCCATTGCGCCTGCTGCGCGCGGTGCTGGCGGCGCGCGCAATCCTCAAGCGCGTGCGTCCGCGCAGCGTGCTGTCGATGGGCGGTTATGCCGCCGCGCCGGGGGGAATTGCCGCGCGACTGGCACGCATCCCGCTCGTCGTCCACGAGCAGAATCGCGTGCCCGGTGTCACCAACCGCCTGCTGGCACGGTTTGCACGACGCGTGCTGAGCGGATTCGCGGATACGTTCCCCGGCGCCGAATGGGTCGGCAATCCGGTGCGCGCCGAGATCGCCGCGATCGATCTGCCAGCACAGCGCCTCGCTGGGCGCAGCGGTGCGTTGCGCGTGCTCGTGCTCGGCGGAAGCCAGGGCGCGCGCAGCCTGAATCTTCTTTTGCCACAGGTATTCCAGCGCCGCGGCAGCAGCCTGAGCCTGGAGATTCGCCACCAGTGCGGCGCAAGGCATCTGGAAAAAACACGCGAAATCTATGCGTCTGCCGACGTCGAAGCCGTGGTTGAACCGTTCATCGACGACATGGCCGCCGCCTATGCCTGGGCTGATCTGGTCGTGTGCCGGGCCGGCGCGTTGACGCTCGCGGAACTGTGCGCCGCCGGCCTGCCGGCGATCCTCGTGCCGTTTCCGAGCGCGGTGGATGATCACCAGACGCGCAACGCCGAAGTGCTGGTCGCGGCTGATGCCGCGCGTCTCATCGCGGAAGGCGATGATTTCGTGAAACGCCTCGGCCACGCGCTCGACGAGCTGGCGCGCGATCGCGCGCAGTTGCTGGCGATGGCGAATGCCGCTCGCTCGCTCGCCCGTCCGGATGCGGTCACCCGCATCGCCGCCGTCTGCCTGGAGGTGGCCGCATGACGCCGCAACGCGTCCGCCAGCACGGCGACATCATGCAGGACTTCCGGCGCGTGCATTTCGTTGGCATCGGCGGCGTCGGCATGAGCGGCATTGCCGAAGTGCTGCACAACCTCGGCTATACGGTTTCCGGCTCCGATCGGGCCGATTCGCCAACCACGCGCCGGCTCGCCTCGCTCGGCATCGACGTGCGCCGTGGGCATGAAGCCGAGCATGTCGCCGACGTCGACGTGCTGGTCACCTCGAGTGCGATCCGCGCCGACAATCCCGAACTGCTGGCCGCGCGCGAGCGCCGGATTCCGGTCGTGCCGCGCGCCGAGATGCTCGGCGAGCTGATGCGCTTCCGTCGCGGCATTGCCGTCGCCGGCACGCATGGCAAGACCACGACGACCAGCCTGACCGCGAGCGTGCTCGCCGAATCCGGCCTCGATCCGACCTTCGTGATCGGTGGCCAGCTCACCGCGGCGGGCGCCAACGCGCGTCTCGGCACCGGCGAGTACCTGGTCGCCGAGGCGGATGAATCAGACGGTTCGTTCCTGATGCTGTCGCCGGTGATCGCGATCGTCACCAATATCGATGCCGATCATCTCGAAAACTATGACAACGATTTCGAACGCATCAAGCAGGCGTTCGACAGTTTCCTGCATCGCCTGCCTTTCTACGGCGTGGCCGTGCTGTGCGTCGATGATCCCGAAGTGGCGGCACTTGCCGAGCGCACGCCGCGTCGCGTGCTGACGTATGGCATCGAAGGCAATCCGGATATCCGCGCGAGCAACCTGCGCCAGCAGGGTCCGCGCATGCACTTCGACCTGCACCTGCCGGATACCGACGAAGCGGTCGCGATCAGCCTGAACCTGCCGGGCCGGCACAACGTGTTGAATGCGCTCGCGGCCTGCGCGGTCGGCTGGCAACTCGGCGTGCAGGCGGCGGCCATGCAGGCTGCGCTGAGCGGTTTCCAGGGCGTCGGTCGACGCTTCACCTTGCGTGGCGAGATCGCGCTCGATCACGGTTCGGCGCTGCTCGTGGACGACTACGGCCATCATCCGAGCGAACTCGCGGCAGTGTTCGCCGCCGCGCGTGGTGGCTGGCCCGATCGTCGCCTCGTGGTCGCCTTCCAGCCGCATCGCTATTCGCGTACGCGGGATCACCTCGACGATTTCTCGCGCGTGCTGGCGGAAGTCGATGTGCTGGTACTGACCGAAGTCTATCCGGCCGGCGAAGCGCCGATCGCGAACGCGGACGGGCGTGCCCTGGCGCGCGCCGTGCGTGCGCGCGGCAAGGTGGATCCGGTGCTGATCGAACATCCGCGCGAGTTGCGCAGCGCCTTGCCGGCCATGCTGCTCGATGGCGACCTGCTGTTGCTGCTCGGTGCCGGTGACATCGGCGCGGCGGCAACCGAACTGGCGCTTGGCGCCGAGCTGAGGACACGAAATCCATGAACCCGGGTATCACGGATCCCCGCCAGTTTGGCCGCGTTGCCGTCGCGCTTGGCGGGACGTCCGCCGAACGCGAGGTATCGCTCGACTCCGGCCGCAACGTGCTCGAAGCGCTGCGTGCGAAGGGCGTCGACGCGCATCCGGTGGACGGCATCCCGGCGCTGCTGGATGCCCTGCGCGCAGGGCACTACGCACGCGTGTTCAACATCCTGCATGGTCGCGGTGGCGAGGACGGCATGCTGCAGGGGGCACTCGAAAGCCTGCGCGTGCCGTACACCGGCAGCGGCGTGCTCGGTTCCGCGCTGGCGATGGACAAGGTGCGCACCAAGCAGGTGTGGCAGGCGGTCGGACTGGCCACGCCGCGCTATGTCTCGTATCGCCCCGGAGACGACCTGGCGGCGGCGATCGGCATGATCGGCTCCCCGGCGATCGTCAAACCCTCGCATGAAGGATCGAGTGTCGGCATCACGCGCGTGTTCTCGTCCGCCGACCTGCCTGCCGCGATCGAACTCGCCGCGCGCTACGACGGCGAGCTGCTGATCGAACAGCTGATCGAAGGCGATGAATTGACGATCGGCATCCTCGGTCGCGATGCGCTGCCGTCGATCCGCATCGTGCCGAAAGGCGAGTTCTACGACTACCACGCCAAGTACGTCGCGGAAGACACGCAATACCTGTGTCCCGGGCTGGATGGCGATGCCGAGCGCGACATCCGCGCCCTGGCTCTCACGGCCTTCGACGCCGCCGGTTGCCAGGGCTGGGGACGCGTCGACGTGATGCGCGATCGCAGCGGTCGCAATTATCTGCTCGAGGTGAATACGACGCCCGGCATGACCAGCCATTCGCTGGTGCCGAAAGCGGCGCGCCAGTTCGGCATCGGCTTCGAGGACCTGTGCTGGAAGATTCTCGAAACGAGCTTCTCGCGCGATCCGGACATGCATGAAGCAGGTGCATCGGCGACGCGTGGCGGAGGACCGGGCGCATGAGTCTGCCGCTCAAGCTGCTGGCCTGGGGCATCGCGTTGACTCTGGTCTCGCTGCCGATCGTCGGCGTGCTCAATGGCTGGTTCGCTTCCGAGCGCTGGCCGGTGCGCAAGATCGAATTGCGCGCCGAGTACAACCATGTCAACGCGGAGCAGATCCGTACCGCGGTACAGAATCATTTGGGCAACGGCTTTTTCGCCGTGCAACTCGCCGAGGTGCAGAAGGCCGTGTCGGATCTGCCCTGGGTCGAGCGTGTCGAGGCGCGCAAGCAATGGCCGGATACGCTGGAGCTGACGGTGTTCGAGCGACAGGCGTATGCGCGCTGGGGCGACTCGCGCCTGATCAGCCGCACGGGTCAGTTGTTCGAAGTGCCCAGCGCCGAAGGCATGCAGGGCCTGCCGGAATTGTCGGGGCCGGACGAACGCCTCGCCGAGGTCATCGCATTCCATGCCGAATGCCTGCGCGCGTTTGCCGGCAGCGGGCTGGCCGTGCGTGGCGTCGACCTGAGCGCGCGTGGCAGCTGGCGCCTCACGCTGGCGACGGGCGCATTGATCGAAATCGGCCGGCTCGATACGAAAGCACGCCTGAAACGCTTCCTCGACGTGTGGCCCAGGCTCGCCTCGGGCGCGAAAGGTCCGCCGGTGTACGTCGATCTGCGATACGAAAATGGATTCGCGATGCGCTGGGCCTTGCCCGAATCCGCACCGGCGAGCACGGGCCGAGCGCCGAGCGCATGGCATGACGCACCAGGCGTAGCGCCGCATGCGGGCATGTACGTGGTTTCACTTCCTGATCGCTTCCCATCCTGGTCCTTCGACGAAACCCCATTCCCGGCCTCATGAAAACCAAGGCAGAAAAAAACCTGATTGTCGGCCTCGACATCGGCACGTCGAAGATCGTTGCGATCGTTGGCGAGCACGAACCGGGGCAACCGGTCGAGATCATGGGCATCGGTTCGCATCCGTCGCACGGCTTGAAGCGCGGCGTGGTGGTCGACATCGAGTCGACCGTGCAATCGATCCAGCGCGCCATCGAGGAAGCCGAACTGATGGCGGGTTGCGAAATCCGTTCGGTCTACGCGGGCATCGCCGGCAGCCATATCCGCTGCCTGAATTCGCACGGCATCGTGCCGATCCGCGACAAGGAAGTGACCGAGGCCGATCGCGAGCACGTGATCGAGGCGGCGCGCGCGGTGGCCATCCCGGCGGATCAGGAGCGCCTGTACATCGAACCGCAGGACTACGTGATCGACGGCCAGGAAGGCATCCGTCATCCGATCGGCATGAGCGGCGTGCGGCTCGAAGCACGTGTGCATCTGGTCACCGGCGCGATGAGCGCGGCGGCGAATATCCGCAAATGCGTTTCGCGCTGCGGATTGCGCGTCGATGACCTCGTGCCGCAGCAGATTGCATCGAGCTTCGCGGTGCTCACCCAGGACGAACGCGAACTCGGCGTCTGTCTCGTCGATATCGGCGCCGGCACCACGGATATCGCGATCTTCACGCAAGGCGCGATCCGGCATACGGCATCGTTGCCGATTGCCGGCGACCAGGTCACGAACGACATCGCCGTGGCATTGCGCACGCCGACCGCGCATGCCGAGGAAATCAAGGTCAAGTACGCCTGCGCGCTGGCGCAGCTGGCACACGCGGAAGAGACGATCCAGGTGCCGAGCGTCGGCGATCGTCCGCCGCGTCGCCTCGCTCGACAGACACTCGCCGAAGTCGTGCAGCCGCGTTACGAGGAACTGTTCTCGCTGGCGCAGGCCGAACTGCGCCGTTCCGGCTACGAGAGCCTGGTCGCCGCCGGCATCGTGCTGACCGGCGGCGCCGCGAAGATGGAAGGCGTCGTCGATCTTGCCGAAGAGATCTTCCACATGCCGGTGCGTCTCGGCACGCCACAGCATGTGACGGGGCTCGCCGACGTGGTCTCGAACCAGATCCACGCCACGGGCGTCGGCTTGTTGCTGTACGGCAGTCGCCAGCAGTCGCGCGTCGGTGGCGGGCGAGGCGGCGAGGCGGCAGGCAGCCTGTGGGAGCGCGTGTCGGGCTGGATCAAGGGAAATTTCTGATCGGTGACGGAAGTCGCCGGTCGATGGGCAACAGCCGCTGCGCAGGAAGCGCGGTGGTGCAACCGAAACGGTTGCAAGGCGGGTGGCGCGCCAGTCGCCCGCAAGACGTTCGCGCACCGGGACGGTGACGTGGGCGGGTTCGACCAACTAATACGGCTTAAGCCGACGGAGGACGGGAAAATGTTTGAACTTATCGAAAGGATGGCGCCGAACGCTGTGATCAAGGTGATCGGTGTAGGCGGTGGCGGCGGCAATGCCGTGAGTCACATGGTCAATGCGCAGATCGAAGGCGTCGAATTCGTATGCGCGAATACCGACGCGCAGGCGCTGAAGTCGAGCGGCGCGAAACACACGCTGCAACTGGGCGGCAATGTCACCAAGGGACTCGGCGCAGGCGCGAATCCGGAAGTCGGTCGTCAGGCCGCGCTGGAAGATCGCGAGCGCATCGTCGAGTTGCTGCAGGGCGCGGACATGGCCTTCATCACCTGCGGCATGGGGGGTGGCACGGGCACGGGTGCGGCACCGGTCGTCGCCCAGCTCGCCAAGGAAATGGGCATCCTGACCGTCGCAGTGGTGACCAAGCCGTTCCCGTTCGAAGGACGTCGCCGCATGCAGGTCGCGCTCAAGGGCATCGAGGACCTGACCCAGCATGTCGATTCGCTGATCACGGTGCCGAACGAGAAACTGCTCACCGTGCTCGGTCGCGACGTGACCCTGCTCAGCGCATTCAAGCAGGCCAATGACGTGTTGCTCGGCGCAGTGCAGGGCATTGCCGACCTGATCACGCGTCCGGGCCTGATCAACGTCGACTTCGCGGATGTGCGCACGGTCATGGCCGAGATGGGCATGGCGATGATGGGCAGCGGCACCGCGCGTGGCGATGACCGCGCCGTCGCGGCAGCCGAGGCGGCCATCAACAATCCGCTGCTTGAGGACATCAACCTCGCCGGCGCCTGCGGCATCCTGGTCAACGTCACGGCCGGCAACAACCTCACGATGCGCGAGTTCGACGATATCGGCCAGGTCATCCACGAGTTCGCCAGCGAGGATGCAACGGTCGTCATCGGTACCGCGCTCGATCCGGAACTGCAGGACGAGATCCGCGTGACGGTCGTTGCCACGGGCCTCAATGCCAATGCCGTTCGCCAGCCGGTGCGTACCGAACGCGAGCCGATCATGGCCCCGCGTCCGCCGATGCGCGTCGTGCGCAATGCGACGACGGGTGAAATCGACTATGCGAGCAGCGGCGGCATGGCGGCTCCGGCACGCGTGCCATCGGCGGTGCGTGCGCAGGCGCCATCCGAGCATGCCAGCTCGGCCGCGGACACGCAGATCGACTATCTCGACATTCCGGCGTTCCTGCGTCGCCAGGCGGACTGAGGGGGCTTCGAGAGCCGTTCGAGGACTCCCGTCCGTCACTGCCCCGGAAGCCGGCTGCACAGAGCCGGCGCCGGTTGATTGCGCTGTCGTGAGACAGCGGCTGGCAGTTTCCTGAATCGCTGCGTGGCGCCGCAGCAACGCGTTCACCGCCGGACACTCGATGTCCGGCGGTGAACCGTCGAGAGGGACCCGAGACCGAGACTGAGCCAATACACCCGACGCAAAGGAGTTGCGAAAAAGCGACACCTGTCGGGTTTTGGCGTCGGTTTAACTTTCGCTCACAATTTTGCTGTGCTAGGATCCGCGACGTTTTGATGCTCCTGCCCCAAGGAGTCAGCCCAATAAAATGATCAGACAACGCACGCTCAAAAATGTAATCCGGGCGACAGGCGTAGGTCTCCACACGGGTGACAAGGTCTACATGACCTTGCGCCCCGCAGCGGTTGATACAGGGATCGTGTTTCGGCGCGTGGACCTTGCCGAGCCGGTGGAAATCCTTTCCCGTTGCGAGAATGTCGGGGACACCCGGCTCTCGACCACCCTCGTCAAGGGCGATGTGCGCATCGCCACCATCGAGCACCTGCTTTCCGCGATCGCAGGCCTCGGCATCGACAATGCCTATGTCGATCTTTCCGCACCTGAAGTGCCGATCATGGACGGCAGTGCCGGCCCGTTCGTGTTCCTGCTGCAATCGGCGGGAATCGATGAGCAGGCAGCCGCCAAGCGCTTCGTGCGCATCAAGAAATCGGTGACCGTGCGCGACGGCGACAAATGGGCGCGCTTCGAACCGTTTGATGGCTTCAAGGTCGGTTTCTCGATCGACTTCGATCATCCGATGTTCGCCAAGCGCACCTCGACCAGCGAGATCGATTTCTCGACCACCTCGTTCGTCAAGGAAGTCAGTCGTGCGCGCACGTTCGGCTTCATGCGCGACATCGAAATGCTGCGCGAGCGCAACCTCGCGCTCGGTGGCTCGATGGACAACTCGATCGTGCTCGATGACTACCGCGTCCTCAACGAGGATGGCCTGCGTTACGAGGATGAGTTCGTCAAGCACAAGATCCTCGACGCGATCGGTGATCTGTACCTGCTCGGGCACAGCCTGATCGGGGCGTTCTACGGCTACAAGTCGGGCCATGCGCTCAACAACACCCTGCTGCGCGCATTGCTGGCTGACCGCACGGCGTGGGAAGAAGTCAGTTTCGAGGACGAGACGAAGGCGCCGATTTCCTACGCGCATCCGGCTCAAGCGCTGTAACCGTTCGAGATTTGGCAGGAAGCTCCGCCTGGAGCTTTCTGCAAATGGGGAGAAGAGGAACCTTCAGGTTCCCGCAAGCGGTTCATCTCCGGCGAGGGACGCCAGATCGTTGTAAAGGGCCTGCAGTTCCGGGTCAGAGATTGTTTTTGCCGCCGTTCGCAGATGGTTTGCGGCGACGGTGGAAAGAGGCTTCCGCTTTGCCGGTTCCGGGGGAACGGTCGGCAGGGCTGCCACTTTCACAACGAAGAGTTCGACGCTATCACCCGTGGTGGCACGGGCTTCGGCGAGCAGGGCTGCCTGGTGCAGCCGCAATCGCGTAGCCCAGGTCGGACTCGTCGCGAGAAAGACAAGCCGTCCGTTGCGCAGATCCGCGAGATGACATTCGCGGGCCAGTGCGGCGGGCAATTGGTGGCGCAGTTTTCCATCCAGTGCATCCAGGGCGCGTGCGCGTTTCGCGAGCGAATCCAGGGCAGCGCATTCCGCGACCGGCACGAAGCTGTTCGCGCGGCGCTGGCGCGGGGGAGGGCTGGGCTGCATGGCAGAACCTATTCGGCGTACGGCAATGAACATCATACTAGTCGCTAAGTCCCACTCGACACCGCGCTGCATCGATCTGCACAGCACCCGAGGCCGCCTGCTGATCGGCTCGCTGGTTTCGGTGGCGTTCCTGGTCTCCGCAGGCGTGGGTTGCGCGATCACCTTGATGGCCGTCAATCCGCGCGATGCCGCGGTACGTGATATCGCCTCGCTGCGCGCCATGATCGAAGTGCAGAAGCGCGAACTCGACAATGTTGAAGTCGACTCCCGCCGCAACCTCGATGCGCTGGCGATGCAGATCGGCCAGTTGCGCGCCCAGTCCACGCGCCTGAATGCCCTGGGTGACCGATTGACCCAGGTCGGCAAGCTGGAGGACGGCGAATTCGATTTCGCCGAAGAGCCGGCCCTCGGTGGTCCGGAGGAAATAGTGGTGGCCAGTCAGGCGCCGCTCCCGATCGACGCCGACATCGAGAACCTGCGCGCCGAGTTCGTGCGCCAGGAAGCCCAGCTTGGCGTGCTCGAGAACCTGTTGTTCGATCGCAAGATCGACAACGCGTTGCTGCCGACCGGAATGCCGGTCGCGCATGGCTATGTCGCTTCGAACTACGGTACGCGTACCGATCCGATCAGTGGTCGCCAGGCCGTGCATCTCGGCGTCGACTTCGATGTTCCGTACGGCAGCGACGTCCTCGCCGTGGCCGAAGGCGTGGTGACGTATTCCGACGTTCGCAGCGGCTATGGCAAGGTGGTCGAGATCGATCATGGCAATGGCTACATGACGCGATACGCCCACAATTCGAGCAATACGGTCGAGGTCGGCGCACGCGTGCACGTGGGGCAGGAGATCGCCAAGGTCGGCTCGACGGGTCGTTCGACTGGCCCGCATTGCCATTTCGAAGTCTGGTTGAATGGTCGGCCGGTCAATCCGATGGCCTACGTCCGTTCGACCCGTGCGCCGCGCGCCTGAAATGAGTCGGTGACCGCCAGAGGCCTTGAAACCGACGCCCTGATACCCAGTTTGCTTGGTGTTATGCCGAGGCCGCCGTATCATCGGCGGCCTTCGCTTTTCTGCCGTTCCCGCCATGCGGGGTAGCAACGGCCCTACCCGGACGAAAAAGACCGATGTTGCAACGTTTCCTGACGAGCATTTTTGGCAGTCGCAACGAACGTATCCTGCGCACGCTCAACAAGAACGTGGTGCGCATCAATGCGCTGGAACCGCGCTTCCAGGCGCTGGATGACACGGCGCTGCGCGCGATGACCGATGAATTCCGCCAGCGTATCGAGGCTGGCGAAACGCTGGATGCATTGCTGCCGGAGGCATTCGCCGTTGTTCGCGAAGCAGCCAAGCGCGTGGTCGGCCTGCGCCACTACGACGAACAGATGATCGGCGGCATGGTGCTGCATTCGGGCAAGATTGCCGAGATGCGCACCGGCGAGGGCAAGACCCTGGTCGGTACCTTGCCGGTCTATCTGAACGCCCTGCTCGGCAAGGGCGTGCACGTGGTTACCGTCAATGACTACCTTGCCAAGCGCGATGCGGCTTCGATGGGACGCATCTATGGCTTCCTCGGCCTGACCGTCGGTGTCGTCTATCCGGGCATGGATCATGCCGACAAGCGTGGCGCGTATGCGGCCGACATCACTTACGGCACCAACAACGAATTCGGTTTCGACTACCTGCGCGACAACATGGCGCTGT
>JBEBXZ010000018.1:0-10057 GCA_040391335.1 Dokdonella fugitiva
GTATCTCGCCGGCTTCTCGCTCAACAATCTCTCGCTGATGGCCCTGATCGTCGCCGCCGGTTTCGTCGTCGACGACGCGATCGTCATGCTCGAGAACATCGCGCGCCACCTCGAGGATGGCGAAACGCCGATGCAGGCCGCGCTCAAGGGCGCGCGCCAGATCGGTTTCACCCTCGTCTCGCTGACCTTCTCATTGATCGCGGTGCTGATCCCGCTGCTGTTCATGGCCGATCTCGTCGGGCGCCTGTTCCGTGAATTCGCGATCACGCTTGCGGTCGCGATCCTGATCTCGCTGTTCGTCTCGCTGACCCTGACCCCGATGATGTGCGCGTACTTCCTCAAGCGCGGGCACGCGGGCGAACACGACGCGACGCATGGACGCCGCGGTTTCCTCGACCGCGTGATCGCCCGCTACGACCGCGCCCTGCATGTCGTGCTGCGCCACCAGCCGACCACGCTCCTCGTCGCCGTGGCGACACTCGGCCTCACGGTCGTGCTCTACCTCGCGCTGCCGAAGGGGTTTTTCCCGGTGCAGGACAGTGGCGTGCTGCAAGGCATCAGCCAGGCACCGGCCTCGGTCTCGTTCGCGAGCATGGCCGAGCGCCAGCAGGCGCTTGCCGAGGTGGTCCTGCGCGATCCGGCCGTGGCCGGGCTGTCTTCGTTCATCGGCGTCGATGGCAACAATGCAACGCTCAACAGCGGACGCCTGCTGATCGTGCTCAAGCCGCATGGCGAGCGCGATGGCGCGGCCGAAGTCATGGCGCGCCTGCGCGAACGCACGCGGGCCATCGCAGGCATCACGCTCTATCTGCAACCCGTGCAGGAACTCGGCATCGAGGATCGCATCAGCCGCACGCAATACCAGTTCACGTTGTCGACGCCCGATGCGGAGGAGCTTGGTCGATGGAGCACGAGCCTGACGGAGAAACTCCAGTCACTGGCGATGCTTGAGGATGTCAGCGACGACCTGCAGCACGGCGGCCTGCAGGCCTGGCTCGAAGTGGATCGCGATGCCGCGGCGCGCCTCGGTGTGGACATGGGACGCATTGCGGACGTGCTCTACGACGCGTTCGGCCAGCGCCAGGTCTCGACCATGTTCACGCAATCGAGCCAGTACCGCATCGTGCTTGAAGTCGAACCGGCACGCCTGCGCGGCATCGAATCGATCCTCGCATTGCGCGTGGCTGGAGCCGATGGTGCGTTGGTACCGCTCGACGCACTTGCGCGCATCAGCGAGCGGCCCGCGAGTCTCGTCATCAATCAGGTCAGCCAGTTCCCGGCGGCGACGATCTCGTTCAACCTCGCCGCGGGTGCTGCGCTCGGCGAAGCAGTCGCGGCGATCGAAGCGGCGGCCAGCGAACTGGCCATGCCGGCCCATGTCGAACTACGCTTCCAGGGCGCTGCCGAGGCATTCCGCGCCTCGCTGTCGACGACGCTGTGGCTCGTGCTCGCGGCGATCGTCGCGATGTACATCGTGCTCGGCGTGCTCTACGAGAGCTACGTGCATCCGTTGACGATCCTCTCGACCCTGCCCTCGGCGACGCTCGGCGCCCTGCTCGCCCTGTTGCTCGCGGGACGCAGCCTCGATCTCGTCGCGGTGATCGGCATCGTGCTGCTGATCGGGCTGGTCAAGAAGAACGCGATCATGATGATCGACTTCGCGCTCGAGGCCGAACGGCGCGACGGACTCGAACCACGCTCGCGGCACTGTTCGGCGCGCTGCCGCTGATGTTCGCGAGCGGATCGGGCGCCGAGTTGAGGCAGCCGCTCGGACTCGTGCTGGTCGGCGGGCTCGTGGTCAGCCAGATGCTGACCCTGTTCACGACACCGGTGATCTATCTTTTCTTCGATCGGCTCAAGCGGCGGGCCCGCCACGCCGGCATACGCCACGCCGACCTGCACGCGACCCCGCTCGCGCGTTCGACCAACGCATGACGGGCTCCCGCGCATGAACCTGTCCCAGCGCTGCATCCGGCGGCCGGTGGCGACCGTGCTGCTAGCCGTCGCGATCGCCTTGTGCGGCCTGCTCGCCTGGCGTTTGTTGCCTGTCGCGCCGCTGCCGCAGGTCGACTATCCGACGATCGAGGTCGATGCCGGCCTGCCCGGCGCGAGTCCCGAGACGATGGCCGCGAGCGTGGCGACGCCGCTCGAGCGTGCGCTCGGCAGCATCCCCGGATTGCTCGTCATGGAATCCTCGAGTTCGCAGGGTTCGGTCAACATCGAGATGCGCTTCGACCTCGGCCGCGACATCGACGACGCGGCGCGCGATGTGCAGGCCGCGATCAACGCGGCACGCGGCCAGTTGCCGTCGGGCATGCCGGGCATGCCGAGCTATCGCAAGGTCAATCCGTCGCAGGCACCGATCATGGCATTGGCCCTGACTTCGACCCAACGCAACCCCGGCGCGCTCTATGATCTCGCATCGACCCTGCTCGCGCAGAAGCTCGCGCAGATCCCCGGCGTCGGCCAGGTCGAGGTCGGTGGCAGTTCGCTGCCGGCCGTGCGCGTCTCGCTCGATCCGAACGCATTGAACCACCACGGCGTCGCGCTCGATACCGTGGCCGGCGCGATCGGCGCGGCGAATCGCGTGCAGCCGCTCGGCGCGATCGAATCCGGCGAACGCCATTGGCGCGTCGATGCCGACCTGCAACTGCGCACGGCCCGGCAGTACCGCGACCTCATCGTCGCCTGGCGCGGCGATGCGCCGATCCGCCTCGGTGACGTCGCCACGGTCGCGGAAGGTGTCGAGAATCGCTACAGCGCGGGTTTCCACAATGATCGCGACGCCGTGCTTCTGGTCGTCAGCCGCCAGGCCGGGGCCAACATCATCGCGACCGTCGATGCGATCCATGCACAGTTGCCCGCGTTGCGCGCCCTGCTTCCCGCCGATGCGACGCTGGCCGTCGCCGTCGACCGCTCGCCCGTGATCCGCGCCACCCTGCACGAAGCCCAGCTCGCGCTCGGCCTCGCCATCGCGCTCGTGGTCCTCGTCGTAGCATTCCTTGGCGACGCACGCGCGGCGATCGTGCCGACCCTCGCGATTCCGGTCGTCCTGCTCGGCACGCTCGGTGTCATGCACCTGGCCGGCTTCTCTCTCAACAACCTGTCGCTGATGGCCCTGATCATCGCCGCCGTGCTGGTCGTCGACGACGCGATCGTCGTGCTCGAGAACATCGCGCGCCACATCGCCCGTGGCCTGTCGCCGATGCGCGCGGCCGTGCGCGGCGCGAGCGAAGTCGCGACCACGCTGTTGTCGATGAACCTTGCGCTGGCGATCGTCTTCGTCTCCGTGTTGTTCATGGATGATTTCGTCGAGCGCCTGTTCCGCGAGTTCTCGCTGACCCTGGTCGCGGCAATGGCCGTTTCGCTACTGGTCGCATTGAGCCTCACGCCGACCCTCGCCGCGCGCCTGCTGCGCGTACCCGTCGCCCGCGCGGCCGGTCGCGCATCACCGGCAACCAGACTGATGCAACAGTTGCACGGCGGCTACGCACGCACGCTCGAGGCGACCCTGCGACGACCATTGCTCACGCTCGGCGCGCTCGGCCTGCTGATCGGCATCAACCTCTGGTTGTTCGACGCCGTACCCAAGGGACTCGTGCCCCGCCAGGATACGGGCCAGCTGCGCGGCTTCGCGCGCGGCGACGACGGACTCTCGTTCCGCGTCATGCAGCCGAAGCTCGAACGCTATCGCGAGTTGCTGGTGGCCGATCCGGCGATCGAGGACATCATCGGCTACATCGGTGGCGGCATGGGCATCAACAACGCCTACATCATGATCAAGCCCGTGCCGCTCGCAGAGCGCGGCCTGTCGAGCCAGCAGGTCATCGACGGCCTGCGCGAACGCATGCCGAAGATCCCGGGTGGCGTGCTCTGGTTGTGGGTGGACCAGGACCTGCGCATTGAAGGCGGTTCGGGCGATGGCGAATACGAATTCGAACTGCTGTCGGGCGACACCGCGCCTTTGCGCGAGTGGACGCCGCGCGTGCGCGAAGCGCTCGCCGGGCTGCCCGAGCTGGCCGATGTCCAGAGCAGCGGGGATGAAGGCGCACGCCAGATCATGCTCGACATCGACCGCGATGCCGCCGCCCGCCTCGGCGTCGATGTCGAGACGATCGCGCGCGTGCTCGACAATTCCTTCAGCCAGCGCCAGGTCGCGACACGTTACGACCGCCTCAACCAGTATCGCGTGGTCATGGAACTTGATCCGAAGCACACCGAGCATCCCGGCACGCTCGAGCGTGTCCACGTGATCGCCGGCGACGGGCGCCGCGTGCCGCTGTCCACGTTCGCGAGCATGCGCTACGGCGTTGCACCGGACCGGGTCAACCACAAGAGCCAGTTCGCGGCCACTTCTATCTCGTTCGCGCTCGCGCCCGGCGTGCGCCTCGAACAGGCGGCGACCGCGATCGACCGCGCGATGGCCGGCATCATGCTGCCGGACAAAGTGATTGGCCGGCTCGCCGGCGAGGCCGGTGCGGCCGGCGCGCTGCAGACACGTCAGGCGATACTGCTGGCCGGCGTCGTGCTCGCGGTCTACCTGCTGCTCGGCATGCTCTACGAGAGCTGGCTGCATCCGTTGACCATCCTGTCGACGCTGCCCTCGGCGGGCCTCGGCGCACTGCTCGCGTTGCACGTCTCGGGTGGCGAACTCAACCTGATCTCGATGCTCGGCCTGTTCCTGCTGGTCGGCGTGGTCATGAAGAACACGATCCTCATGACCGACTTCGCGCTCGCCGCGCAACGTCGCGGCCTCGAACCGGCGCAGGCCGTGCGCGAGGCCGCGCTGCTGCGCTTCCGGCCGATCCTCATGACCAGCATCGCCGCGCTGCTCGGCAGCCTGCCGCTGCTGCTCGGCGGTGGCGAGGGCTGGGAACTGCGTCGCCCACTCGGCGTCGCGATCGTCGGCGGTCTCGTCGTCAGCCAGTTGCTCACCCTGTACACGACGCCTGCCGTCTTCCTCGCCATCGACCGCCTGCGCCGTCGCGGCGCGCGTGCGCGGCCCGCGGATCCGATTCCCGTTGCAGGAAGCGGCCGGGGACGAGTGCCCACGCCACAATGAAAGTATGGAAAGAATAAATGCGCAGCACGGGAACGACAGTCTCTTCGGTTTCCGCAGCGATTCCGTGATCGCGCGCGCCTTCGTCGGAGAATAGCGTGTAGCCGGGGCGACGGCGCGCACGGTGTAGGATCTGCACGTCCCCACGGAGCCCGCATGCCGGCCCTGCATTTCCTCGCCAGCGCAATCGCCGTCCTCGTCTACGTGCTGACCGCACGCGCGAGTGGGGAGCGCCGCGCGCCGACCGCCGCGATCGCCTGGGTGCTGGGCATCGTCGCGCTGCCGTACGTCGTGCTGCCGCTCTATTTCCTTTTCGGGCGGCGCAAGTTCCACCGCATCGCACTCGCGCCGTTGCCGCCTCCACTGCCGCGCCACTGGGCTTCAGACCTGCTCGCCGCATTCGGCCTGCCACCACCGCGAGCAGCCATCGTTCGCCTGCACGCAGACGGCGCGATGGCACGGCGTTCCCTGCTCGATCTCATCGACTCGGCGCGATCCGATCTCGATGTCGCCACCTTCCTGGTCGGCGACGACGCATTCGCGCGGGAGGTCGTCGACGCCCTCGTGCGGCGCGCGAGCGACGGCGTGCGCGTGCGATTCCTCGTTGACGGCGCCGGGATCCTGCTCGGCGCGCGCGCCTTGCTCGACAGCTTGCGCAGCGGAGGCGTCAGCGTGCGCCTGTTCCACCCGCCGCTTGCCCTTCGCGCGAGCGGGCCGCGCAACCTGCGCAACCATCGCAAATGTGCGATCGCCGATGGACATCACCTGTGGAGTGGCGGGCGCAACCTCGCCGCCGAGTATTTCCTCGGGCGCGTGGGCGAAATGCCGTGGACCGATCTCTCGTTCGATATCGAGGGCGAGGCCGCGATCGATGCCGCGCGTCAGTTCGAGCTGGACTGGCAATCCTCGACCCGCGAACGGGGCCAGAAAGAGACCGCGGCGATACCGCACGTGCCCGCGTCCACGGATTCCACGCATGGATCGGCGGCAATGACCGCCCTCGCGCAGTACGTGCCGAGTGGCCCCGACCAGAACGAGGACACGGTCCGCGCCGTACTTGTCGCCGCGTGCTTCCACGCCGAGCGCCGCATCCTCGCCGTGACGCCGTACTTCGTGCCCGACGATGCATTGAGGAACGCGCTGCGCCTCGCCGCACGCCGCGGCGTGGAAATCGTCCTCGTCATCCCGCGCCGGTCCAATCACGGCCTCGCCGACATCGCGCGCGGACGCGCCCTGCGCGAGCTTGCCGGGGTCGGCGTGCGCGTGCGGCTCGTACCGCACATGGTCCACGCGAAAGCCGTGGTCGTCGACGACGCGCTTGCGCTGGCCGGCTCGGTCAATCTCGATATCCGCAGCCTCATGCTCAACTACGAGGCTGCGGTGCTGTTCTACGGCAATACGGAAATCCACTGGCTCACGACATGGATCGATGCGCTCGCGGCCCGATCCGAAGAGTACCAACCCGATCCGCCCGGCTTCCTGCGCGACATCGGCGAGGGCCTGTTGCTCGCGGTGGCTTTCCAGCTCTAGCCGGGACGCAGCATCCTCGTGCGGGCATCAGCCCGGACGCCCGCCGCGTGATCCTTGTCACAGGCGCCGCCCGGCGTGATTCAGGTCTTCGCGCGTGGCGGCCCGAGCGCGCGCACTCCGAGCGCCAACACGCCGCCCGGCGTCACCGCGAAGACCCGGTCGTCGTCCGCCGCATCGACCGGCGCGAGGCCGCTCAGTGCACCGAAGGCGGGCAGCAGCGAGCGCCGCGATCCGAGCCAGAAAGCGGGTAGACGGTGCCGGAGCCGGCCGTCACGCAGTACGACACCCGGGTGCACATGCCCTGCAATGACATGGCGGGACGCGTGGGGATCGGGCGCATGGCGCAGCATCATCGGCCCCGCCTCGAGTTCGTCGACCACCTCGAAGCCGAATCGCTGCAGGGGCATGTGCCGGTCGTGGTTGCCGGCGACGAGCGTGGCGTCGAGGGTCGCATTGCGATCGCGCCATGCGCCGAACGTGGCCAGCCATTCCGCATCGAGACGCTCGGCGCCGTGCACGAGATCGCCTAGCACGACCAGCCTGCGCGGCGAATGGGTCGCGATCAATGCATCGAGGCGCTCGAGGTCCGCCGTGGTCGTGCCGCGCGGCAAGGCCGCGCCGGCCTGGCGCAACAGGCTCGCCTTGCCGAGATGGATGTCAGCCACGAGGAGCCAGCCCATGGCCGGCCAGGCAATCGCGCGTCGCGCATCGAGCAGCACGGTTTCGCCGGCGATGACCGCCCCGAGTGCGTTCATCGAGCCTTCTGCTCGAGTTCGGCAGCGAGACGCTTCACGCGCGTTTCCCAGTCCTCGCTCGACAGCCCGCCGCGAATCCATTCGCTCCACAGCGGGAAGGCGAACGGCGTGAGACTGGATGGTCGCGTGAGCAGGATCGCCCGCGTCGAAAGTTCGCCCAGGCAGGCTTCGAGCCGGCGCAGGTCGAAAGTGCGCTCGAGCACCTCGTCGGTCGCCTGCTGCAGCAGCAGGTGCGAAGGGTCGTGCCGCGCGAGCACATCGTAGATCAGGCCCGTGCCAGCCTGCAGGTGGCGTACTGACCTGTCGCGTCCCGGCTGGCTGCCGAAGACGAGGCCCGCAATGCGGGCGATCTCGCGGAACTGGCGACGTGCAAGTTCGCCGGCACCGATGCCGTCGAGCAGGTCCTCCCTCGCGCCGGCTGGTGCGAGCAAAGCGCGCAAGGCATCCGCATCGAGCGCAGGAAGCTCGCGCGAGGACACGATCACGCCGTAATCGTTGGCGCCGAATGCGAGCGTCGCGGGCGCGAGCTTCGAGAGGCGTTGCGCGAGCAGCACGCCGAGGCCTTCGTGCACGAGGCGGCCGGCGAACGGGAAGGCGAACAGATGCTCGCCGTCGCGGGTGCGCACGATCTCGACGAGCAACTGGTCCGGGTCGGGCAATGCGGAGCGTTCGCGCTGCAGCGCGAGCAGCGGCGCGAGACGGCGCATCTCCGGTTCGCGCGGCGACGGATCGGCGAGCGTGTGTTGCAGCCAGCGGCCGAGCTCGTTCGACAGCGCGAGGCGGCCACCCATCCAGCGCGGCACGGCAACGCGTCGGCCCTTGGCCAGGCGAACCCAGGCCGTCATGTCGCGCACGCGCACGAGCTCGAGGCTACGCCCGGCGAACAGGAAACGGTCGCCGGGCTTGAGACGCGCCGCGAAGATCTCCTCTACGTGCCCGAGCCGGGCGCCGCGCAGGTAGCGCACTTCCACCGCGCCATCGGCGACGATCGTGCCGACGTTGTAGCGATGCAGGCGTGCGATACGCGCGTTCGCGATGCGATAGCTGCCGTCGGTCACGATGATCTTGCGATAGTCCGGATACGCGCCGAGCGCGGGGCCGCCGTGCACGAGAAATGCAAGCACGGCGTCGAAGGAATCCCGCGACAGTTCGGCGTAGGCCAGCGTCGTGCGTACCTCGGCAAACGCCTCATCGGCCGTGAAACCGCCACCCAGTGCCAGCGTGGTCAGATGCTGGGCCAGCACATCCGGGCCGCCGCGCAGCGGGACACGTGGCTCGATCGCGCCAGCCGCCAGCGCGCGGCGCGCCGCGGCGATCTCGGCAATTTCGAGACTGTGCGTCGGTACACAGAGGATGCGGCTCGCCTCGCCAGGGCGATGGTTCGAGCGTCCCGCGCGTTGCAGCAGGCGGGCGATGCCGCGGGGACTGCCGATCTGGATCACCGCCTCCACGCTTGCGAAGTCGACACCGAGGTCGAGGCTCGACGTGGCGACCACGCAGCGCACCGCGCCGGTGCGCAGTTCCTCTTCGACGCGCTGGCGCAGTTCGCGATCCAGTGAACCGTGGTGGATCGCCAGCGTCTCCGGCGCATGTGGCCAGACCGCAGCAAGTGCCTCGTGCCAGAGTTCAGCCTGCGAGCGCGTATTGGTGAAGACCAGGACCGAGCGTGCGGTGCTGGCCGATTCGACGACGCGACGCAACTGCGACAAGCCGAGATGTCCGGCCCAGGCGAAACGTTCCACCGCATCGGGCAAGGCCGTCGTGATCTCGATACGTCGCGCGCGCCGCGTAGTGACGAGACGCCCATCCGGTGTATCGCCGAGCAGCGCGTGCATCGCCTCGTCGAGATTGCCGAGCGTGGCCGACAGCCCCCAGGTTCGCAATCCGGGCGCGAGCCGGCGCAGGCGCGCGAGGCCGAGTTCGAGCAGCACGCCACGCTTGCTGCCGAGCAGTTCGTGCCATTCGTCGACGACCACGGTCGCCAGATTCGCGAAACGTTGCGCGCCATCGTCATGGGAAAGCTGCAGTTCGAGACTCTCAGGCGTCGTGATCAGGAGTTCGACCTGCCCTTTGCGCAACCTCGCGCGTTCGCCGCTGCCGCTGTCGCCAGTGCGGCGCAACAGGCGCCAGTCGACGCCGAGATCGCGCAATGGCGCGGCGAGTTGCACGGCGAGATCGGCAGCGAGTGCGCGCAGCGGCGTGATCCAGAGCAAGGACAAACCCGGTCTGTCCCGCCGATCGCGCGCCAGCGCATCGATCAGCGGTCCACCCAATGCCGCGAGCGTCTTGCCGCTGCCGGTCGGCGCATGGATCAGGCCACTGCTGCCGTCGCGCCATGCATGCCACGCCTCACGCTGGAAAGGCGCTACCGTCCCGCCGCGCTCGGCGGCCAGCCACGCGCCGAGCTGCCGCTCAGCGGCCAGCCAGCGTCTTGAGCTGATCGAGACTGTCGGCATCGCGGATCGAGAGATCTTCACGCCATCGCAGGATGCGTGGGAAGCGCACGGCCACGCCGGACTTGTGGCGGGTCGAGGCGTTGATCGCCTCGAAGGCCAGTTCGAAAACATGCACCGCCTGCACTGAGCGCACGGGTCCGAAACGTTCGACCGTATGGCTGCGGATCCAGCGATCCAGTCGTCCGATCTCGACGTCGGAGAGACCCGAATACGCCTTGGCCACGGGAACGAGTGCGTCGCCATCCCAGACCGCGAAC
>JBEBXZ010000019.1:0-9825 GCA_040391335.1 Dokdonella fugitiva
ATGGCCGAATTTCCATGGATCGAGTGGCTTTGGCCAGGCCTTTACGGATTCGATCAATCCGGACCAGGACGTGCTGCCGTATGAGGACGTGATCAAGGCGACTGCCGAAATGGCCGGCAAGCCGTATATCGACACCTCGCGAATGGTCGCCGGTGGCGGCAGCTATGGCGGCTACCTGACAACGATCATTCTTGGCCGCGAGCATCCGTTCAAGGCCCTGGTCGCGCATGCCGCGGTGTACAACTGGTTCACCCAGGTCGCTGCCGATTACGGTGCATCGAAGCGTCGCGACGGAACGGAATTCTGGAATGCGCCGGAGCTGTTTGCGAAGAGCTCACCGCATTCGGGGGCTGGAAATTTCAATACTCCGACCTTGATCATCCACGGCGAGCAGGATTTCCGCGTGCCGGTCAACCACGGCATCGAATTGTTCAACACGCTGCAGAATCGCGGTGTCGACAGTCGCCTGATCTATTTCCCGGACGAGAACCACTGGGTCCTCAAGCCGGCGAACTCGCTCTACTGGTACGCCGAAGTGCGCAAATGGATTGGCAAATACGCGACGCCGGGCGTGGAGTGAACGATGCGCGGGGCCGGTACGTCCGGTCCCGCCTATTCGCTCGATCCGATCGACAACTGCGCGGGCTCATCAAGCAGGGTCTGTATCAGCGCCTGTTCCTGGTCGCGCTGGCGCAGCGGCATCAGCGCCGACAGGCCAGCATCTTCGGCGGGTTTGAAGGAGCCTTCAAACCGGGTCTTCGCACGCACCGCTTCGGTGACGCGGAAGTACGGGTCATCATCGATGTTCGCCGCGTGCAGCAATTGGCCGGGCAGGAAGAACGAAGCGCTGTCTACGCGTTGCCCGCCGCTGTTGGGCCGCGCATTGTCGAACAGCAGCCATGGCACGGCTTGCGCGTTGGGTGAGGCGCCATCGCGGAAGCCGAGCTGCGCGTAAGTCTTCGGCAACGCGGGAAGATGATCGCCATAGAACAACAGCAAGGTGCGGCGCGGGCGCCGTTCGAGCGTGGCGGCCAGTTCGCCCAGTGCGTTGTCCGCGTTTTCGAGCAGATACAGGTAGGTGCGCAATCGCGTCGCACGCGACGGCTTCAGCTCGGCGGGAACCGCGATCGCATCACGCCGCGCGCGATCGTTGATCGGCGTTTCGTCATACGGACCATGCGCACCCATGCTGATGGCAAACACGAAACGCGGCGGCCCTTCGTCGGGGAGTTGCCGCAGGACGCTCTGCGTCAGCTCCGAATCGCTGATGAACCAGCCATCGCGTTGCGCCGGATCGAAATCGCTGATGCTGCGGAACTCGGCAAATCCCATGGACTGCAGCGCGGACGTCCGGTTCCAGAATGCCGGATCGTTCGGATGGATGGCGACCGTATGGTAGCCGCGTGCATTGAGGATGCTGGTCAGGCCGCGTAACGGGCGATCCGCGAGACGGAAATACGGGTACTCGTCTTGCGGGAAATAGCGCATCGCAAGACCGCTCAACACTTCGAACTCGGTGCGGATCGTGCCGCCACCATAGGCCGGTACGCGCAAATCGCCATGTATCGAACGCGCCGCCAGTGCACGGTAGTTCTGCAGCGTGGCGCTGGCCTCGATGCCGTTGAGCCGCGCTGGATCGAAGAATGATTCGCTCTGCACGACCACGATGTCGGGCAGGGCATCGGTTGCCGGCGAGGCGGTCGACCAGGTTTCGCGATAGCGCGAGAGCAGATCGCTGGCGAGTTGCGGATCGGGTTCCGGGGCTGGCCCCGAGAATTCCCAGTGATAGCGCAACAGACCGGCGATCAGGCCAGCGTGCTCCATGCTGTGTATCGGCGACCAGGACTGGAACTCGAGCAGGCTGCGCGGATAGAGCTGGCGCCAGGGGTTGACGCCGGCAAGCAGGCTTGCGCCGAGGAAAATGCCGACCAGCGCGAATGCGCCACGCCGCCACGCCCGCAGCCACGCGCTGGGTGGCTCAAGGCAAAGCCCGATGAGAACCAGTGCGGCGGCGGCTGAGGCAATGATGTCGCGAGGCGCGGAGGGCAGGTAGTGCAGCAGCAGGCCGCCGCCGAAATTGTTGCCGATGACGCGGAAGTCGGTAGGCAGCAGGGGTGTTTCGAGATGCTCGAGCTTCAGGGCATTGGCGGCATAGAGCGCGCTCAGGATCAGCACCGTGATCCACGTCGAGAGCAGCAGGCGGCGTGTCGATGTCCACAGCAGCAGGGTCAGGAGCGTCGGTGGAATCGCATTGCGGAATGCGATGCCCCAATTGTTCTGCTGCGGATCGGCGACCGAGAACGCCGGATCGAGCAGTGCGATGACTGCGATCCACAGGCAGCAGATCACCAGCAGGACCATCAGCACCGCGAGGCAATCCTTCCATGCGCGCGCACGTGGCGTCGCTGCTTCCGTTATAGGCATGCCGCTCCTCTTTCAGCTTCGGATTCCCCCCGGAATGCATGAATGCGGAAGAGGTTTAACCCGGCGAGGCGCGTCACGCAAGTGTCATGTTGCGCTGCGGCGTGGCAAATCCTGCGGAATCATTAGTATTGCGTTATCGAGTTCGAAGGCTCGTGGGGAGGGGAAAACCCGCCGCCGCAGAAATGCGCGGCGGGTTTTTTTTTATGGCGCGATCGTCGTGCTCCATTCGTCGCCCGCCGGTTCGAGTGCCGTGTCGATGACCGGCTCGAGCTCTCCGCGGTAGCGCAACTGACCGAGCGCGCGCAGCGCCTTTTGCAGATCACCGCTCATGGCCTGCGCATCCAGCGGCAGGCTGGCGCGAAGCGCCTCGAGCGTCGCGAAGTAGCGATCGCCGCCAATGCCCGCGGTTTCTAGCAGCAGGCTCGGCAGCAGCCACGAGGTGGTCTCGGTATCCGGCTGCGGGTTGCGCAGCTTGCGTCCGTTGTCGAGCAGCAGCCATGGCACGAGTTGCTCCTTCGGGCCGCGGCCATCGACGAAGCCGATCTGGTGATAGACCGGCGGCAGCGCGGGCAGGTGATCGCCATAGAAAAGCAGCAGGGTGCGGCGCTTGCGATGCTGCAAGGCGTCCGCGAGGCGTCCGAGTTCGTGATCGGCGTCTTCGAGCAGGTACAGATAGTTGCGCATCCAGTACTCGCCGCCCTCGTCGAGACCCGTTGGCAGCTTGAGCGCGGCCAGGCGCTCCTGATCGAGTCCAGGACGCCAGTCGAACGGGCCGTGGTTTTCCATGCTGATCGCGAACACCATCTGAGGCGGACCCGAATCATCGAGTTCGGCGAGAACGCGATCCGTGAGCGCGGCATCGCCGGTGAACAGGCCGACGATCGAATCCGGCGAGAACTCGCGTTCGTCGACGAACTTGTCGAAACCGATCTGCTGGAAGGCCTGGTTGCGGTTCCAGAACACGCCGCTGTTCGGATGGATCGCCGTGCTGCGATAACCATGGCGGCCGAGCGTGCGCACGATGCCGGGAATTGGCTGGTCGGCGATTTCGAAATAGGGATACTGCACGCCCGGGAAGAACTCGAGGGCGAGGCCGGTGAGGACCTCGAACTCGGTGCGGATCGTGCCCCCGGCGAACGTCGGTACGACCATGTTGCCGGACAGGCCGCGCTTGGCCAGCCGGTGATAGTTCGGCAGGTAGGTATTCTTCGGCGCCCCGTTCAGCAGCGCGGGATCGAACAGCGATTCACTCTGGATGACGACGATATCGGGCAGCGTGCCGGCCGGCATTGCCAGCGCCGAGGAGTTCGGGCCGAGGCTGGTGCGCAGGGCGTCCGCGTGCTCGCGCAGCAAACGCGTGGCTGCGCCACGGTCCGGCTGCAGTTCCTCGCGGCGCGCGAGCTCCCAGTTGTAGAGCACGAGGTTGCCGATCATGCCCGCGCGCCTTGCGCTGTCGACGACCGACCATGGCTCGAAATGCAGGCGCTCCGCGTTGTAGATGGAGCGCCATGGGCTCCAGCCCTGCAGCAGGCCGACGGCCAGCACGGCCACGGAGCCACCGAGCAGCATGCGTCGCCAGCCGCGCAGCGCAGGCAGTGCCGGCTCGCGGAACAGTGCGATCGTCAGCACCAGCAGCGTCAGCGCGATCGCGATCGGCAGGAAGTTCGTGCCGATGTAGTGGCCGAACAGCGGCAGTGCCGCGCCCAGCTCGGCGAGGAAATGGAAATCGCCGGGCAGCAATGGCATTTCCAGTTGCTCGACCTTGATCGCGTTGGCGGCATAGGTGCCAAACAGCAGCAGCGTGCCGATCCATGCCGACAACACGACGCGGCGGGTCAGCGCGCACAGCGCTAGCACGATCAGCAGGAAAGGCAGCGTGTTCAGCGCGACCACCTCCCAGGACGCGGCACCGGTGCCGAGAACCGGCCAGGCCAGCGCCGGATCGAGCCAGCTCGCGAGCAGGGCGAACCCGAGCGCGACGAGCGCCAGCCACGCAATCGCCTGCGTGGAGCGTGACGACAATGCATTGGCAAGACGTGCGGTCATCGATTTCCACGGAAAGAGGGCGCAATTCGACCGTAAATCTTGGTCGGGACGCGCTGAGCAGGGGGTGAATCGGCTGTCACGAAACAGCCATACAGCGTGCCCGCATCCCGCGGCATACGCAACTTTTGCGCGGGATGTCTGGCCGCGGCGCCAGCGTCGATGCCATGATCCGGGGATGCAATCCCCTTACTGGCCGAGTCCGATCGTCAGCCTGCTGGACGCGCGCCTGTTGCGCCTCGAAGCCGCGTGCCGCGCCGCTGGCGTACTGTTCCACGACGATGCGGGGGTCGATCGGCATCTCGATCGCGTCCTGCTCGCCAGCGACTACGCCTTCGAGAGCTTCCTGCAGGAACCGGATCTGCTCGGTCCCGAACTGGTGCGCCTGATGAACGATCCGCGGCATGCGGACGCGCGCGTGGCGCCGCTGACGGCGGCATTGTCCGATGCGGAATTCCGTACCGAATTGCGACGCTTCCGGCGCCGCGAGTCGATCCGCCTGATCTGGCGCGACGTGAACGCGGTGGACCAGATCGAGACGACCCTGGCCGGCGCCAGCGTGCTCGCCGACGTCTGCCTCGAACATGCCTTGCGCCATGCCGAGCGCCAGCTTGCGGAGCGCCACGGCGTGCTGCGCGCTGGATCCGGCGAGGCGCAGCGCCTGGTCGTGCTCGCACTCGGCAAGCTTGGTGGCAGCGAACTCAATTTTTCTTCCGACGTGGATCTCGTGCTCGCCTACGAGGAACCAGGCACCAGCGATGGGGCGCGTCCGCTCGAAGCCGAGGTCTGGTATTCGCGCGTCAGCCAGCACTTGGTTTCGCTGCTCGCGGATCGAACCCCGGATGGCTATGTCTATCGCGTCGATCTGCGCCTGCGGCCGTTCGGCAACGTCGGGCGCGTCGCCCTGTCGTTCGCCGCGATGGAGCAGTACTACCAGCGCGAAGGCCGTGACTGGGAACGCTATGCATGGATCAAGGCGCGCCCGGTCGCCGGCGACAAAGCCGCGGGAGGCCGCCTGCTCGAAACCTTGCGGCCCTTCGTGTTCCGTCGTTATTTCGACTACACGGCGTTCGCCGGCCTGCGTGAGATGAAGGGCCTGATCGACGCCGAGGTTGCACGCAAGGATCTGGCCGATCATCTCAAGCTCGGTCCGGGCGGCATCCGCGAGATCGAATTCATCGTGCAACTCGTGCAACTGATTCGCGGCGGTCGCGAGCCGACATTGCGCGTGCGCGGCTTGCTGCCGGCACTCGCGGCCAGCGAGCAGCGCGGATTGATTCCGTTGCAACGTGCAAAATGCCTGCGCGATGCCTATCGTTTCCTGCGCCGGCTAGAAAATCGCGTGCAGATGTTCGGCGATCAACAAACCCACGATCTGCCCGCGGACGAGACGCAGCGGCTGCGCATGGCGCTCGCCCTGGGTTATGCGCAATGGAAGGATCTGATCGATGAGCTGGATCGGCATCGTGCGGCGGTGAGCGCGGAGTTCGATGCGGTGATGGCACCCGCGCGGCGTGCGCGCAATTCGGCCAGTACGGCAGGCTGGAGCACGATCTGGCAGCGCTGCCTTGATGGCGACATCGATGCGGATGCATTCGAGGCCGCCGGCATCGTGCCGGTCGCCCCGGTGCTTGCCGCGCTTGAGGGATTGCTCGGCAGTCCGGTCCTGCGCGCCGCTTCAGTGCGTTCGCTAGAACGACTCGATCGCGTGATTCCTGCGCTGTTCGCGGCAGCGGCGGAAAGTGCCGCGCCGTCCGCATGTCTGGTGCGCCTGATCGGCCTCGTGCACGCCGTCGCGCGGCGTTCGGCCTATCTCGCGCTGCTCGACGAGCAACCGGTCGCGCTGAAACGCCTGACCCAGGTGTTCGCCGCGAGTGCCCTGCTCGCCGATCGCGTGATCGCGCATCCGCTGCTGCTGGATGAGCTGTTCGATGATCGCAGCGAAGGTCCGCCGCCCGATCGTGCCGCGGTCGAGGCGGAGATTTCGCGCGGCCTCGAAGCCTTGCACGATCCCGATGTCGAGCGCGAGATCGAACTGATCCAGGAGCAGCGCCTGGCCGCGGTGTTCCGCATCGGCCTCGCCTTTCTCGGACGACGCATCGATGCGGAACAATCGGCTCGCTCGCTCGCCGCCGTCGCCGAAGCGGTGCTCGCTTCGGTCCTGCGTATCGCCGAACGCGATCTGATCGCCGCGCATGGACGCATGGATGAGCGCGTCGGCGAAAGCGCGGGCATGGCAGTCATCGGCTACGGCAGCCTCGGCGGCAACGAGCTCGGCTTCGGTTCCGATCTGGATCTCGTTTTTGTCTACGACGGCAATCTGTCCGCACACGAGTCGGATGGTGCGAAACCACTCGATGGCGCGCGCTATTACGCGCGGCTTGCGCAACGCTTCGTCCACCTGCTGACGACCCTGACGCGTTCCGGGCGGCTCTATGAAATCGATATCCGCCTGCGTCCGGATGGCGGCAAGGGCCTGTTGGTCACCAGCCTCGATGCCTATCTCGCCTACCAGATGCAGCGCGCATGGACCTGGGAGCGCCAGGCGCTGGTGCGGGCGCGTGCGGTGGCGGGCGACGTGGCGCTCGGTCGGCGCTTCACCGAAGCGCGTGGCGTGGTGCTGGGTGGCGCGGTCGATACGCTGCAGTTGCAGAAGCAGGTCCTCGACATGCGTGCACGCTGGCGTACCGAACGCGACCGCTCGAATGCGCAGCAACTCGATCTCAAGCAAGGGCTCGGGGCGCTCGTCGATATCGAGTTCCTGCTGCAGGCGCTCGTGCTCGGCCACGCCTTCGAACAACCGCAGTTGCTCGCGCACAGCAGCAGTATCGACCTGATCGATGCCGCGCAGGCGGTCGGCCTGCTCGATGCGGCACAGGCATCCGCGCTGAAGCAGGCGCACGCGGTGCTGCTCGCCCGCTCGCTGGCCAGCAAGCTCGATGCACGTCCGCGACTGGCCGCGCACGACGAGGAACTCAGCGCGGCGACGCGGGATGTCTTGCGCATCGCGCGCGAGAAAGGAATGGACTTCGAGGCCTCCACATCGTCCTCGCCAATGAACTGAGGCTTTCGCGATGCTTCGCCAGCGCGGTCACGATCAGCGCGGCGCGGCATTCCTGTCCGCCAAGGCGGTGCGGATGCGCGCGGCGACGTCGGCGGTCTCGCGCAGCGCCATGCGTGGTTCGTCGTGCATTCCTCCATCCAGCTGCGCCAGATAGCCCCGGCCAACGAGATGCTCGTGGAAACGCGCGAGTTTTCCGATGAGCGGTTTCTGCGAAAATGTGTAGACCGGCAAGCCGGTTGCGCAGGCCTCGGAAAGCATGTTCACCGAGTCGGGCGTGACGACGATACGATCGGCCCAGGCCAGAAAGCCGGCGTAGGGATTCTCGCCATCGCCCTCACCGCTCCAGAACACGCCCGGCCAATGCGCGAAATCGCGGCGCAGGCGCTCGACGAGCACGCCCGGTGTGCGTCGTGAGGTGGTGACGAGAAAGCTGCCGCCGTCTCGTGCGTACGCGTTCGTGAGATGGATGCGGAGCGCATCGAAGTATTCGTGATCGAGTTCCTGGGCGCGATTCGACGCGCCAACCAGTACCGCCGTGCGCGGCGATGGCAGCGAAGAGAATGCGGAAAACCGCAGGCGTGCCGCTGCCAGCCAGTCGTCATCGACGGGATGCAGCGACCCGCTCGTGACGATCACGTTATGGCCGGACAGCTGGTCATGGCGTGGCGCGACGACGATATCGAACAGCGCTGGATCGATGCGCGGATCAAGGATCTGCACGGTGAAGCAACGGCCTCCGCTCCAGGTACGCAACAGGCGCGTGAACAGGGCTGCCTGGCGCCCACAGCCGATCGCGACATCCGGCCAGGGCGGATTCATCGCATCCGCATTCGACACGCCGAGGGCCTGGCGTGCGCCGAGCGTCAGATGCGGCGCCAGTGCCGCCCACGGTTGCGCAAAGCGCACGCCGAGCACGCGGGGTTGCAGACCCAGTGCCTGCGCCAACGCCAGCGTCTGACGTTCATTGCCGGCGGCGCCATCACTGATCGCCCAGCACGTGGCGCTCATCGCCAGAGACCTGCGCCGGGAGGACGACATGTCGATTGTTCACTGTGCATGCGCAATCTTTATCTTCCCCGAGCGTTTCTTTTCTGCTGGCGGTCCATACACTGTGTGCACTGATTCTTCTCATTCCCCGCCGTGCGGGACAAGGAAACCCAGATGTCCGATTCCCTCAACGATCTGGCGCTCGACCAGATTTTCCGTACCGCCCGCACGCAGAACGACTGGTTGCCGCGCGAGGTCAGCGACGAACAACTGCATCAGATCTACGATCTGGCGAAGTTCGGCCCGACCAGCGCCAACAGTTCGCCTGCGCGCATCGTCTTCGTGAAATCCGCCGCGGCAAAGGAAAAACTCAGGCCTGCGCTCTCCGAGGGCAATCTCGCGAAGACCATGGCCGCGCCGGTCACCGCGATCATTGCCACCGACTTTGCATTCTACGAGCAACTGCCGAAGTTGTTTCCGCATGCCGACGCGCGGAGCTGGTTTGCCGGCAATGATGCGCTGATCGATACCACTGCGCGGCGCAACGGCACGCTTCAGGGTGCCTACGTGATCATTGCCGCGCGCGCCATCGGCATCGATGCGGGGCCGATGTCCGGTTTCGACAATGCCCTGGTCGACGAGGCATTCTTCGCCGGCACGCAGATTCGTTCCAATTTCCTCATCAATCTCGGCTACGGCGATTCCGCCGGGCTGTTCCCGCGCAGTCCTCGTCTTGCTTTCGACGAAGCGGCACGTATCGCCTGACCCCCACAACGGAGAAAACCCCATGCGCAAGTCCATTCTCGTTCTCGCACTCAGCCTCGCTTCGGCTTCGGCATTTGCTGCTCCTGAAACCTATACGATCGACAGTGGCCACACGCAGACGATCTTCTCGTGGAACCACTTCGGCTACTCGAATCCGACCGCGAACTTCGACAAGATTGAAGGCGCGATCACATTCGACGCAGCGGATGTTTCGAAGTCGTCGGTCGACGTAACGATCGCCATCGATAGCATCAATAGCCACGTTGCAAAGTTCGACGAGCATTTGAAGGCGGCTGATTTCTTTGATGCGGAGAAATTCCCAACCGCTGCGTTCAAGAGCACCAAGGTGGAGAAAGGCGCTGCAAAGGACACCTTCAAGGTTTCCGGCGACCTGACCATTCACGGCGTGACCAAGCCGGTGACGATCGACGCCAAGCTCAATGGCATGGGCGAGCATCCGATGAAGAAAGTGCCGGCCATCGGCTTTGATGGCGCGCTGACGATCAAGCGCAGCGATTTCGGCATCGCCAAATACGTGCCGA
>JBEBXZ010000020.1:0-9815 GCA_040391335.1 Dokdonella fugitiva
GACGGCGACCTGCACTTTCTGCGCGAAGTCGGAGCGGTTCTCGTGGAGTTCTTCCATGCTCATGCCGGCCGCGACCGCACGCAGGGCGTCGACGAACTTGCCTTCGACGAGCTCCTTCAAGGCGGCAGGTTCCATCGTGCGCCGACCGAGGGTCTGCGCGGCGGTGGATATGGCCGGGGCATCGGGCTTCACGCGCACGTAGAACTCGGCCTGCACGTCGACACGCATGCGGTCGCGCGTGATGAGGGCCGCGTCCCGCGCGCGCAGCACTTCGAGCTTGAGCGTGTTCATGTTGACCGGGATCGTTTCGTGCAGTACCGGCAGGACCAGCGCACCGCCATCGCGCACGACTTTTTCCCCGCCAAGCCCCGTGCGCACGAAGGCGATTTCCTTGCTCGCCCGGTGGTACAGGCGCGCGAAGATCAGGCCCAGCGCGAACAGCGCGATGAGGATGACGATGGCGGTGGTGATCGCCGAGGCGAACGGAATATTGAAATCCATGGGCGTCTCTACTCCCGGTCTACAAGAATGTCATTGGGGTTGGCGATGGCGGCGAATCGCCCACCACCGGTCTGGCGCACGAGCAGGACGATGCTGCCGCGCGCGAAGCTGACCTGTTCGTCTTCGGGTTCCACCAGTACATGGTGATCAGTGCCGAAGCTGTCGCGCAGCCGCGCTTCCGCCGGCATGCCGAAGCGCGCGGTAGCCGAGGTGATGCGTGCCGTCTGGCCGATGAAGCTGGCTGGATCCACGGCACTGCTTTCATCGCGCGGAAGGATGCGCGCGAGTCCGGCGGAACAGGCACGCACGATCGGCAGGCTCGCGAACAGCGCGGCCGGCGCCGCGAGCACGGCGGGCGCGTGGAAGCCGGTCACGCCGCGCAGGATGCCCTGTCCGATCAGGCCGATCAGGCCGAACACGCTCAACAGCACGATCAGCACCATGAGCACCGGGATCTTTCCGACGTACAACCAGGCGAGGAATCGGCCGAGCACGCCCGGCGCATCGGAACTGGTCGCTTCCATGCCGGTCGGTGCATTGCCGAGGGTTTCGATGCCGGAATGCGGCACGATGAACTCGTCGACCATGTCGTTGATGCTGAAACCGGTGAACACGGCGATCAGTTCGACCACGGCGAGGCCGATCATGACGAGCAGGGCGATCACGAACGGCTCGTTGCCGTTCGCATTGAGCCATTCGATCATGCGCGTGCCTTGAGCTGGGCCAGGCGTTCCTCGATGCGGTTGCGCCGTGCGAGTTCCTCGAGCTCGACGAGGCGTGCGGCGGTCTGGTCGGAGGTGCCGCTGGTTCCCTTGAGGCCGGCCTCGCGCTGGAAGATGCGATCGAAGGCATCGGTCGCACGTTCGGCGCGCGCCTGCGTCGTCGCTCCTTTCGCCTGCGCGGTGCCGGCGGTCGCCGTGCCGCGGCTCTCCTGCGCGCGCCGGTATTCGCCGAGCGCATCGCGCATCTCGCGCTTCTTGGCGAGCAGGGCGCCGACATAGCCCTCGAGGCGCGTCTTGTCCTCGCCGAGCTCGAGCAGGCGCGCTTCGAGGATCGGAATCTGCGCCTCGATATCGATCTGGCGTTCTATCGCGGCGCTCGCCAGGTCTTCGCGATCCTGGTTGATGGCCAGCGAAGCCTGCTCGGCCAGTTGATCGTGGCGCGTGCTGTCCTCGCCGAGCCGTTTGGCAGTGAGGTGGCGTTGCGCCTCGACGTTGCCGAGATCGGCACGCACTTCGGTGATCGCGCTTTCGATCTCGCGGATCGCTTGTTCCATGACGCTTTCGGGAGCCGCGTTCTCGACGGCATCGATGATCGCGTGGAAGCTGCCGGCAATGATGCGGCCGACACGACTGGTCAGGGATTCGCTCATGATTGCTGTTCCTCCTCGTGGGCGTTGCGGGACGTGTGCAGGCTTGCGGTGCGGATCGCTGGCTGGGCGCGCCTGGCGAGCGCTTCGGGTTCGTAGCAACCCGGGAAGCCGGCCAGCGACATTTGCAGCAGTGAATCGACCAGGCTGAGCGCGCGTTCACCGAGGCTGCGTTCGAGCTTGCGCAGGTGCTCGCTGCGTTCGCGTGCCGAGCCATTCGGCAAGGCGCTGGCCGACAGCAGCACGGCGGAAACCTCGGGCAGCCAGGCGGTCAATCGGGCAATCAGTTCGGAACGCATATGCGCCTGCATCTCCGTCTCGCGGATGCTGCGTTCGGGTGCCGCGAACAGGCGGCGCATGAAATCGTAGGCCAGCACGGGATCCTGCATTCCCTCTCGTTGTCCGCGCGCCTCGGCGAGCAGGGCGCGGACTTTCTCGCTCAGATTCGCCGCGCCTGCCAGTTCGACCGAGGACAGGTAGGCGAGATCGTCTTCGTCGAGCCGGATCGTAATCGTTTGCTTGGCCATGCGTCTTTTCCTCAAGCTCGATACGATCGTATTCTGTTTGTAAGACGATTGCAATGCGTTCGCGTTGGGACTGTTTCCAGCACAGTAAACGAGCGATCCGTTCGCGAAGGGCCAGGCGGGAGTTCCCGCGATGCCAGCCCGCGCAAGTTCAGCGATAGCCGGCTGCCTGCAGTTCGAACAATTCCGCGTAGCGACCGCCCGCAGCGAGCAGCTCTTCATGGCTGCCGGATTCCTCGACGCGGCCTTGTTCGAGGACGAGGATGCGATCGGCCATGCGTACGGTCGAGAAGCGATGCGAGATCAAGACGGCGGTCTTGCCGCTGCTCAGTTCCTTGAAGCGTTCGAATACCTCGAATTCCGACCGCGCATCCAGCGCGGCGGTCGGTTCGTCGAGGATCAGCACGTCGGCATCGCGCATGTAGGCGCGCGCGATGGCGATCTTCTGCCACTCGCCGCCGGAAAGATCGACGCCCTTGTTGAAGCGCTTGCCGACGATCTGTTCGTAACCGCGCGGCAGTTTCGCGATCACCTCGTCCGCCAGGCTTTGCTGCGCGGCATGCGCGATGCGCGCCCGGTCATCGCGCGCGTCGATGCGGCCGACCGCGATGTTCTCGGCGGCGCTCAGGTGGTAGCGCACGAAATCCTGGAAGATCACGCCGACGTGCGCGCGCAGTTCGTCGAGATCGTATTCGCGCAGATCATGGCCATCGAGCAGGATTCGGCCTTCGTCCGGGTCGTAGAGGCGCGCGAGCAGTTTGACCAGGGTGGTCTTGCCCGCGCCGTTCTCGCCGACCAGGGCGAGCACTTCACCGGCGTGCAAGCGGAAATCGAGTCCGCGCACGGCCCAGCGCTCGGCTTCGGGATAGCGGAAGCCGACGTTCTCGAAATGGAAACCTTCGCGGATGGGATTCGGGAACGGGCGTGGATCTTTCGGCGAATGGATCTCGGGCTGGATCTCGAAGAACGAAAACAGGTCGTCCAGGTACAGGGCCTGGCCGGCGAGCTGGGAGAAGCCGCTGAGCAGGCTTTCGAGCAGGTTGCGCAGGCGGCGGAACGAGCCGGCGAGGAAGGTCAGGTCGCCGATGCTGAAATCGCCGCGCACCGTGCGCCACGCGATGATCGCGTAAGCGGCGTAGTAGCCGATCGTGCCGATCGCGGTCAGCAGACTGCCCCAGCCGGCGCGCTTGACGGCGAGCACGCGGTTCGAGCGATAGATCGCTGTCGAGAGTTCACGATAGCGATCGATCAGGAACGCATGCAGGCCGAAGATCTTGACCTCTTTCGCCGTCTCGACGCTGGCGCCGGTCTGGCGCACATAGTCGAGTTCACGGCGCTCCGGCGTCCAGGCGTAATTGAGTGAATAGCTCTGCGCATTGAAATGCGCCTCGCCGATGAAGGCCGGAACCAGCGCGATGATCAGCAGCACGATCAGCCACGGTGCGTAGATGGCCAGGCCGATGGCGAAACTGGCGACCGTGATCACGTCCTGCGCCTGCCCGAACAACTGGCTCAGCAGGCTCGATCGACCCATGCTCTGGCGGCGCGCGCGTTCGAGTCGGTCCTGCAGTTCGCTGTCCTCGAAATCCTCGAGATCGAGGGTCGCCGCGTGCTGCATGAGACGGATGCTGGTTGCATTGCTGTATTGCTCGGCGAGCAGCGAATCGATCAGCGAGACGATGCGTCCGAGGATGTCGGCGAGCACGGCCAGCCCGAATTCCAGCGCGAGCAGGCCCCAGAGCGGGTTGAGGTCGCCGCTGGACAGCCATTCGCGCCAGTCCGCGTGGGTGAGCCCGCCTCCGGCCAGGACGATGACTTCATCGATGATCAGCTTGCCGACATACAAGGTCGCCACCGGCAGCAAGGCACGCAGCAGGCGCAAGGTCGCGCTGGCGATCGCCAGCGGCGGGCTGATCTCCCACACCAGCTTGAGGAAGGGGCCGAGGTTGCGCAGCGCGCTGAAGCGCTGGCGCAGGCTCTGTTTCGGCGGCGGTGATGCGTGCGGGCCGGCCCCCCGGGCTGCGCCGGGAGCAACGCGTCCATCCATGCTGTACTGTCGTGGCATCATCTGTCCCGCAATTGGTCCGGACGAAGAATCGCATATCCGCAAAGGCTTTCCACGGCTCGCGGGGCGTGCGGCAGATCGCATCCGCCAGGATGGGCCGCGGTGTAAGATGCCCGGCACGCCGATCGGTCAGGAGAGCCCATGAGCAGCGTCGATTTCACCTCGTTCCTCAAACTGATGGTGCACAAGAAGGCTTCGGACCTGTTCATCACGGCCGGCGTTGCGCCTTCGATGAAGGTGCACGGACGCATCTCGCCGATCACGCAGAATGCGCTCACGCCGCAGCAGTCGCGCGACATGGTGCTCAACGTCATGACGCCGTCGCAGCGCGAGGAATTCGAGAAGACCCATGAATGCCAGTTCGCCATCGCGGTCACCGGCGTTGGCCGGTTCCGCGTCTCGTGCTTCTACCAGCGCAACTGCGTCGGCATGGTGCTGCGCCGGATCGAGTCGAAGATTCCGTCGATCGAGGAGCTGACCCTGCCGCCGGTGCTCAAGCAACTGGCGATGACCAAGCGCGGCATCATCATCTTCGTCGGTGCGACCGGTACCGGTAAATCGACGTCGCTGGCGGCGATGCTCGGCTACCGCAACCAGAACTCGACCGGCCACATCATCACGATCGAGGACCCGATCGAATACGTGCACAAGCACGAGGGCTGCATCATCACGCAGCGCGAAATCGGCATCGATACCGATAGCTGGGAGAATGCGCTGAAGAACACGCTGCGCCAGGCGCCGGACGTGATCATGATCGGCGAAGTGCGTACGCGCGAGACGATGGAACACGCGATCAACTTCTCCGAAACCGGTCATCTGTGCCTTTGCACGCTGCACGCGAACAATGCGAACCAGGCCATGGATCGCATCATCCACTTCTTCGCCGAGGACCGCCGTTCGCAGTTGTTCATGGATCTGTCGCTCAACCTCAAGGGCGTGGTTGCCCAGCAGCTGATTCCGACGCCGGACGGCAAGTCGCGCCGCGTCGCGATCGAGGTGCTGCTCGGCACGCCACTGGTGCAGGACTATATCCGCCAGGGCGATATCCACAAGCTCAAGGACGTCATGAAGGAATCGACCAATCTCGGCATGAAAACCTTCGACCAGGCCTTGTTCGAGTTGTACCAGGCCGGCGAGATTTCCTACGAGGACGCGCTGCGCCACGCCGATTCGACCAACGAGGTGCGACTCAAGATCAAGCTCGCGCAGGGCGGCGATGCGCATACGCTGTCGCAGGGCCTGGACGGCGTGGAACTGGTCGAAACTTGAGATCTTCCTTCATTGCCACGTACCCGTTGCATGCCTGCTGACAATACCGTCGCGCAACTCGAACATCTGCGTGCGGTGTGGGCCACGCTCGGTCATGAGGATCCGTTGTGGGCGGTGCTGTCGACGCCGGACAAGCGCGGAGGGCGCTGGGCGGTCGAGGATTTCCTCGCCACCGGCGAGGCGGAGATCGACAGCCAGCTCACATGGTTTTCGCAACGCGGTTTGCCGAGGCGGCGTAGACAGGCGCTGGATTTCGGTTGCGGTGCCGGACGCCTGACGCGTGCGCTCGGTCGGCATTTCGAACGCGTGACCGGTGTCGACGTGTCGCCGGGGATGCTGGCCAAGGCGCGGACGCTGAATGGCGACATGCACAATCTCGAGTTCATCGAGAATGCGTCGCCGACGATCGAATGGGTCGCCGACGCGAGCGTCGACTTTGTCTATTCGTGCATGACCTTGCAGCATATCCCGGGCGCGCTGGCCTTCGGTTACGTGGCTGAATTCCTGCGTGTGCTTGCGCCCGGCGGCGTGGCCTCGTTCCAGTTCGTCGCGGGGCATGACGCGAGCTGGCGGGGACGCCTGTTCTCACGCCTGTCGAATCGCTGGCTCAACCCATTGCGGCGCATCCTGTGGCGACGCAAGGCGGTATTCGAGATGCACGTGCTCGACGAGGCACGCCTGCATGAATTGCTGGCGCAGCGCGATGACCTGCACCTGATCGCGACCGGCGACGATGCGGCCGCTGGCCTCGGTTGGCGAAGCCGGCGCTGGTATGTGATGCGCGCCGGCTGATCGGTTGTCATGTTTCGTTCCCGCAGCGCCCTGTACATATGCCCACGCTGAGCATTCACGCTCTCGCCGGATGACGGCACACCAACGAAAAGACCCGCCCACATTCCCGATGGCGCCGGGATGCGGGCGGGTCCTGTTGTTTCGCGAGGGTCCGGCGCGGCTTATTCGGCCATCTCGATGTCCTGCACCATCTCGATGCCCTTGGCGGTTGCATTGACGCGCAGGTCGGTTTGCTTGAGCCACTGCGCATACATCGTGTACAGCGCCTGCTGCTGCTCGAGGCCGGCGCGCTCCTTCTCCGGAAGCATGCTTGAAAAGCGGCCGATCAGATCACTGAATACCGTGTAGAACTCGCCGGAGTAGCCGACGCGCAGCAACTGGTGGTCTTTCGACACCGGGGCCGCGAGATAGGCCGACAAATCCGAATCCGCGCCGGTGCCGATCGCCAGCGCCTTGTCGTCCAGCGCGACCAGCACTTCGGGAGCGAAGCCGACTTCGTTCGGAATCACGCCCGCAGGCAGGCTCACGGGTTTTCCGTCGGCGGCGACCTTGAAGCCCTGCAGGGCGGGCACGGCCAACTGGGCCATGCCAACGAGCGCCATCGGGTTCGAACTGGCGACAAGGATCTTGCCGGAGAAGTCGGGGGTGTTCTCGTCGGACCATTTGAGGCGGTCGAGCGTGACGCGGAAGCCCGTGAAATCGCTGAGCGGTGGCGGCACGAACTGGTTCAGCTGGCTCTTCAGCTCGGTCGCCTGCTCATTCCACGAAGCGAGTGCCGGGCAGCGGAATGGTGCCGCGACAATCGCGTCGTTGCGCTCGACCAGGAAATCCTTGATCTTGAGGACCGGCAGCGAGAAAGCCATGTCGTAAAGCGCGCCACTCGTTGCGCCGGAACCGGGTGGCGGGGTGGCCAGCTTGATGAACGACTGCGCCAGCGTGTTGTCGAGATCGAGGCGCGACGAGAACGACATGCGACGGGCTTCAAGCCGGGTGTAACCGAACACGAAACGTGGCGCGCGCGCGGCGAGCGCATCGAACTCGGTGCGGCATTCGTCATCCAGCCGCGGCGGCGGTTGGTCGAGCAGATTGACGAAACTCGCGTAACCGGGGTCGTTGTCGATCAGGGCAACGATCCGGCGCAGGTCGAACCAGCCGCTGCCATACGGCAGGAAACCTTCCGCCTTGTCGAACGCCGCGAGCGCATCGGTATCCGCGAGGCTCCTGGCCGGCTTGTCGAGGCCGAGCACATTGCGCTTGAGTGCTTCATCGGCATCCCTGGGCAACATCGTGACCACCAGATGCCTGCCTTCGATCGCGATGATGCCCTGCGTCCTGGCCGCATCGATCGTCCACAGATCCTGCTCGCCGATGCGCGCGGTACCGAGTTTTGCGCCGCTGCCGGTTTCGATGCGCGCGATCATCGCGCGGAACGCGTCGACATCGACCAGTTCGACACGCAGCACGGGGACGAGGCCGACGCCGTAGAACGCACCGCGTGCCTTGGGACCGAGGCCGACTTCGGCCCATTTATCGGGCGTGTCGCGCTGCTTGAGTTCATCGAGCACCGCGCGCACGACGCGCTTGACGCCAGCGACGTCCGCGTCGTCTGTCTCCGGAAGGTCCGTGAGCACCTTTTCGTAGATGCCCATGATGACGGGCCAGGCGCCTCGCATCTGTTTGGCCCAGGCATCGACCGTCGCATCGGGCAAGGCTTCCCGATTGGCGATGACGTACGGCGTATCGGACGGCACGAAAGCTATCGGCGCATCTTCGTCGGCTGGCTTGCCGCATGCAGCGAGCGCAAGCAGCGCGAGCACCAGGGCTGGGCGGGAGAGATATTGTTTCAACATGATCCTTGTCCTTGCGAGTCGTTGGAATTCAGGGAAAAAGCCGCGGGTTCAGGGTTCGAGCAGGGTTGCGAGTACCGCCATGCGCATGGGAATGCCATTGGCGACCTGGCGCAGGATGGCGGACTGCGGGCCGTCGGCCACGTCGTCGGCGATTTCGACACCGCGATTCATCGGGCCAGGATGCATGACCAGCGCATCGGGCGCGGCGCGGAGCAGGCGCTCGCTGCTCAATCCGTAGCGGGAAAAGTAATCGGCCTCGTTGGCGATCATTGCCTCGCCCATGCGCTCCTTCTGCAGGCGCAGCATGATGACCACGTCGCTGCCTTCGAGCGCGGCATCGAAATCGTCGTGGATGTCGCAACCCGGCAGTTCGGATTCATCCGGCATCAGTGCCGCCGGGCCGCACACGCGAATCGTGCGCGCACCAAGGGCCGCCAGCACGTGCAGATCCGAGCGCGCGACGCGCGAATGGAGGATGTCGCCACAAATCGTCACAGTCAGACCACGAAAGTCCGAATAGCGATCACGGATGGTCAGCGCATCGAGCAGGCCTTGCGTGGGATGCGAATGATTGCCGTCGCCGGCATTGAGGATCGCCGCGCGCCGCGCGCTTGCCGCGAGACGTGCCGGCGTGCCGTTTTCCCGATGGCGAACGACAAAGGCATCGGCCTGCATCGCCTCCAGCGTGGCCAGCGTGTCTTCGAGCGATTCGCCCTTGCTCGTCGAGGACTTGCTGATGTCGAAATTGACCACCTGCGCGCCGAGCCGGCGCGCGGCCAGCTCGAAACTCGTGCGCGTGCGCGTCGAGGTTTCGAAGAACAGGTTGACCACCGTGCGACCTGCCAGCAACCGTGGGCCGTCGGCGCCTTCGGCAAACGCATCGCGCAGGGCGGCGGCGCGATCGAGCAGCGCGGTGATACGGTCCGCGCCGAGGTCGTCGAGCGTGATCAGATGGCGCAGGCGTCCGTCGGAGTCGATCTGGATGGAATTCATGGCGGAGTGGAGATCGGGGAAGGGGCAGCCAGCCAGGCTTCGAGGATGATCTGCGCGGCGAGCGCGTCGATCGCAGCAGCATGCTTGCGTTTCGCAGTGCCCTGCGCGCGTTGCGCGGCGAAGCGCCGACTCGCTTCCTGCGAGGTATAGCGTTCGTCGACTTCGTGCACCGCCCGCGCATGGCGCTGCGCAAGCTGGCTGCCGAAAGCGCGTGCGTAGCGCGTCATGTCCTGCTCACTACCATCGAGCGCCAGTGGCAGGCCGATAACGAAGGCATCGGGTTGCCACTCCCTGACCAGGGCATCGATCGCGGCCCAGTCGATCTGGCCGTTTTGTGTCTGGATCGTCGTCAGCGCCCGCGCCGTGCCGGTTGCGCGATGGCCGATGGCGACACCGATGATCCGCTTGCCGACATCGAAGGCGAGGACCGGACCGAAGCTCACGCCAAGCCC
>JBEBXZ010000021.1:0-9714 GCA_040391335.1 Dokdonella fugitiva
CTCGGCATCAGCACCGCGTCTTTCGCGATATGCGCGCCGCGACGCACCAGCGCACCGGGCACGAAGCGCGCGCCGATCGCGCCGAACTCCTCGGCTGTCGCTGCGTTGAAACGCAGAGGAACCTTGTCCCACGCCTGCGTCGGGCCACCATCCATGACGCCGTTCGCGTTCAGGCGGAAATACAGGAGTACCGCCTTCTTCAGCCATTGATGGGTGATCCAGCCCGCATCCGCGTCGAACGCGGCAACCCGGGCTTCCCCGCTTTCCAGCAGATCCAGCGCCTGCTCGACGGCGGGGCGGATGGAGTGCTCGATTTCTTCGCTTCCGAGCCCGGCACGGCGTTCCCACGCCGAGTCGATGATGGTTTCAAGTGCGTGCATGCATGGCCTTCTGTGATTCCGGTGCGCCTGCATCGAGTTGTTCGAGCAGGGCCGCGCTCAATCTATCCTGCCCCTCCGCATCGAGCGGAAGGTCGTTCTCGTCGCTGATCTGGAAAAAATCCTCGACGCGCTCGCCGAATGTGGCGATGCGCGCATCATGCACGCGCACGCCGCGCATGCGAAAGACCCGCGCCACCGAAGCGAGCAGGCCCGGGCGATCCGAACACACGAGCGAAAGCCGCGTGCGCGCGCCTTCCGTGCTGAACGTGATGCGTGGAGCAATATGGAAATGCCGCAGGGCGCGCGGCATGACGCGGCGCGCAGGTTGTTCGTCGAGCGTCCCGGGCGACAGGGCACGACGGATGGCCTTCTCGATGGCAATCACTTCGCGCGGATCAGCCAGCGGTCGTCCGCGCGAATCCAGTACGAAGAACGTATCCAGCACGCGCGACGAGCGAGCGGTGACGAGACGCGCCTCGTGCACGTTCAGACGCGCGCGATCCAGCACGGCGGTAATCGTCGCGAACAAGCCGTCGCGATCCTCGCAATAGACGAACACTTCGCTGGTCGCCGCCGGGCCGAGCGGATTGATGCGCACCAGCGCACCGCTCGACGACTCATGCGCAGCGATCGCCGCGGTCTGCCAGGCGATCTGTTCGGGTCGGTAACGCAGGAAGCTTTCTTCCGGGAAATCGGACCAGATGCGCATGACCGTCGCATCGTCGATGGCATGCGCGGCAAGCAGGGCGCCTGCGCGTTCGCGCGTCTCGGCAACACGCTCGCCGGCTTTCGGCAATTCGCCGGACTCGGCGCGCAATACGAAACGGGTCGCCCCGTACAGGTCTGAAAGAAGGCGGTCGCGCCAGGCGTTCCACAGCTTGGGACTGGTGCCGTTGATATCGGCCACCGTGAGCAGATAAAGATAATCGAGGCGCTCCCAATCCTCGACCTGATCGGCGAAACGCTGCACAACCAGTGCATCGCTGATGTCCTGGCGCTGCGCCGTCACGCTCATCAGGAGATGCCAGCGCACCAGCCATGCGACCAGCGCAGTCGCTGCGGTGCCCAG
Organism: Dokdonella fugitiva; assembly: GCA_040391335.1. GTDB lineage: Bacteria > Pseudomonadota > Gammaproteobacteria > Xanthomonadales > Rhodanobacteraceae > Dokdonella > Dokdonella fugitiva_A. The sequence goes on from JBEBXZ010000021.1 coordinate 1,450, forward strand.
TTCGAGCCTGGCGCAGAACGCGGCCGCATCACTTTCACCGAGCACCGAGTGATCGCCGCCGCGTCCCTTCGCGATGTCGTGGAACAGTCCGGCCAACAGCAACAGCGAAGGTTGCGGCAGGCGCCGATACACCCTGTGCGCGAGCGGGAAATCGCGCGCGCCATTATCGGAGCTGAAGCGCGCGATGAATTGCAGTACGCGCAGCGTGTGTTCGTCCACCGTGTACACATGGAACACGTCGTACTGCATGCGTCCGGTGACCGGGGCGACGCCCGGAACCAGGCGTGCGAGCACGCCGTGCCGGGCCATCGCGGCGAGCGCCTCGACCGCCGGAGCACCACGTTCGAGCAGGCGGCGCATGGCCGCGAATACGGCAGGTCGATCGAAATCGAGTTGCGCGTCGGCCAGCGCGAGGCGCACCTGGCGCAGCGTGTTCGCGCGCAAGCCGCGGATGCCATGTTCGATCGCCAGCAGCGAGTACAGCTCCACCAGCACTTCGGGTTCGCGATGCAGGCGCAAGGGATCGACAATATCGAGCCGGTCGCCAACGCGCAGGAAACCACCCGCGAGCGGCTGCATATCCGCCTGCGAGGGTGCCAGCATCTCGTTGCAACTCGCGATCAGTTCCTCGTTCACGGCACCGATACGGCGCACGGCGCGGTAGTAGTCCTGCATGCACTGTTCGACGGCGAGGTTGTCGGAGTGCTCGTCGCGATAACCGAGGCTACTGGCGAGATCCCGCTGATAGTCGAACAACAACCGCTCTTCGGCGCGCCCTGCCTGCTGATGCAGGGCATAACGCATGCGATACAAGGTCTTGCGTGCCGCCGCCAGCGCATCGGCCTCGTCGGCGTCCAGCAATCCCGCGTCGATCATGTTGCCAGGCAGGCCCGATCCCGCGATGGCGCGTCCGAGCCAGGCAATGGTCTGCAGGTCGCGCAAGCCGCCTGGACCATCCTTGAGATGCGGCTCAAGGTTGTACGCGGTATCGCCGAAACGCAGATGACGCATCGCCTGCTCGGCCTGCTTCGCCGCCAGAAAGCGCGCCGACGTCCACAAACCCTCATCCGGAAGCCGGTTCAACAGCCGTTCGGCCAGCAACGGCGAACCATCGAGCATGCGGGCATCGAGCAGGCTGGTATAGACGCTGACGTCCTCGGCAGCGAGCACCCGGCAGGCATCCAGATCGCGCACCGCCAGGCCCGGCTTCAGGCCGATATCCCAAAGGCAGGCGCAGAACGCCTCGATCGCGCGCACCACGCGCGGCTCGGCGGCGGGCGCAGTCAGCACCAGCAGGTCGATATCCGAGTGCGGAAACAGCTCGCCACGCCCGAACCCGCCTACGGCGAGCAGACAGGCTTCGCTGGTCGTGCCGAACCACGATTGCCACGCGTAGGAGAGCACCCGGTCAACCGCGTCCGCATGCGCCCGCACCAGATCTTCGGCACATGCGCCATCGCGAAACGCTCCCGCCAGGTCGCGTTGGTAATCCAGCAGGAACTGGCGCAGCGCAAGGCGGGCCGGACCGACCACGCCGACACGTGGCGCGGCGGGGGCCAATCGCGGCAGCGGCGGAATCCGTGCCCGCATGACGCCATCCACACTCATGTCCGCGATGCGCGGTTCAGGCGGTGCGCGGCCATGGCGTCAGGATCTCGAAACCGTCATCGGTGACCGCGATCGTATGTTCCCACTGCGCCGACAGGGAATGATCGCGCGTGACCACTGTCCAGCCATCCGGCAACAACCGGGTCTGCGGCTTTCCGGCATTGATCATCGGCTCGATCGTGAACGTCATGCCCTTCTGCAGGCGCAGGCCGGTGCCGGCCTGGCCGTAGTGAAGGACCTGCGGATCCTCGTGATAGATCTGGCCGATGCCGTGGCCGCAATACTCGCGCACCACCGAAAAACCCTGTGCCTGGGCGATCGTCTGGATCGCATGCCCGATGTCGCCGAGCGTGGCGCCCGGACGCACCTGCTCGATGCCCTTGAGCATGGCCTCCAGCGTGGTGTCGACCAGCCGCTTGGCGATCACCGAGGGCTGGCCCACGAAGTACATGCGACTCGTGTCGCCATGCCAGCCATCCTTGATGACGGTGACGTCGATATTCACGATGTCGCCGTCCTTGAGGACTTTGCCCGGGTTTGGAATCCCGTGGCAGATCACATGGTTGACCGAGGCACAGATGGTTTTCGGGAATCCCTTGTAGCCAACGTTCGCCGGAACCGCCTTCTGCACGTCGACGATGTGGTCGTAGCAGAGCTGGTCCAGTTCCTCGGTCGTCACGCCGGGCTTCACATGGGGGATGATCATCTCGAGAACCTCGGCGGCCAGGCGGCCGGCGACGCGCATCTTCTCGATCTGTTCAGGGGTCTTGATGGTGACTGACATGGTTCGCTCGGATCTCCCGACGCTTGTAGTGAGCGCCTTTTGCAAGCTAGAATTGTACGGATAACTCGGCCAGCTTCGTAAGCTGTTGCCCACGTTACGAAATAGTGGCCCGGCGGAACATTCGCAAGGCCGCACACGGCGTGAAGCTGCCCACCCGGGCGCCGAACGCCAAATCCGCACACGTACCGTCACCGCTTTCGGGGTGCCCTTTCGGGGGTCGCAAGCGGCGGGTACGTGGAGGTTCAACCCCGGACATCACCGCGCACCACCCTTCCGCGCGGCTGTCCACCATTGGAGTTTCATCATGCCTCAGGTCACGATGCGCGAAATGCTCGAAGCGGGCGTCCACTTCGGCCATCAGACGCGTTACTGGAATCCCCGCATGGCGCCGTACATCTTCGGCGCGCGCGGTCGCATCCACATCATCAACCTCGAAAAGACCCTGCCGCTGTTCAACGACGCGATGAACTTCGTGTCGGGCCTCGCGCAGAAGCGCGGCACCCTGCTGTTCGTCGGCACCAAGCGCTCGGCGCGCGAGGCGGTCAAGGAAGAAGCCGCACGTTGCGGCCAGCCTTACGTCGCAGCCCGCTGGCTCGGCGGCATGCTGACCAACTTCCGCACGGTGAAGCAGTCGATCGCACGCCTGAAGGAAATCGAGGCGATGTCGACCGACGGCCGCTTCGGCAAGCTGGTCAAGCACGAAGTGCTGTCGCTGCAGCGCGAGCAGGAAAAGCTCGAGAAGTCGCTGGGCGGCATCAAGGACATGGGCCGCCTGCCCGACGCGCTGTTCGTGATCGACATCGGCCACGAGAACATCGCGATCCTGGAAGCCAAGAAGCTCGGCATTCCGGTCGTCGCCGTGGTTGACACCAATTACGACCCGAGCCTCGTCGACTACGCCATTCCGGGCAACGACGACGCGATCCGCGCCGTTCAGCTCTACACGCGTGCCGTCGCCGATGCCGTGCTCGAAGGCAAGGCTGCCGCACCGGCCGCCGCCGTCAACAACGACGAGTTCGTCGAACTCGACGCCGAGGGCAATCCGGTCGCGAAGAACCACGATGATCGCCGCAAGCAGGCTCCGCGCGGCAAGCCGCCGGCAAAGCGCGGCGCACCGCCGTCGGGCCGCCGTGGTGGTCCGGGTGGTGGCGGCGCTGGCCGTCCGCGTCCGGAGTCGAATGCGTCGGAATCGGCACCCGAGTAAACAGCGGCACCCGTCGCCTCGCCTGCGGGTGAGGCGACACAATGCGGCACCGTCCGACAATCCTGTCGGACGGGATCCAAGAATCCAGCCTCCTCATCCGAGGCAAAGCGGCCCGTAAAAACTGGCCGCGCTGCCCCGTTGGCGCTCGTCGCCGGCGACAGCTTCCTCTTCCCATTTCGCGCGGCGTTCGCGCCGTGCCGCTAGCAATCGAGGTTTTCCCATGGAAATCACTGCCCAGCTGGTCAAGGAACTGCGTGAGCGTTCCGGCGCCGGCATGATGGAATGCAAGAAGGCGCTGACCCAGAACAACGGCGACATCGAAGCGTCGATCGAGTGGTTGCGCAAGCAGGGTCTGGCCAAGGCCGACAAGAAAGCCGACCGCGTCACGGCCGAAGGCCGCATCGTGCTCGCCCAGGACGGCAACAAGGCCGCCCTCGTCGAGATCAACAGCGAAACGGATTTCGTCGCCAAGGACGAGAATTTCCTGACGTTCGCCAACAACGTGGCCACGGCCGCGCTCGGCGCCGCCGATATCGAAGCCCTGAGGACCAGCGCCTATGCGACGGGCGGCAGCGTCGAGGAAGCACGCGCCGCGGTCATCGCCAAGGTCGGCGAAAACGTACAGGTGCGCCGCATGGTGCGCATCGACAGCGCGAACACGGTGGCCGGCTACCTGCACGGCGGCCGCATCGGCGTGCTGGTCGAGATCAAGGGTGGCTCGCCGGAACTGGCGCGCGGCCTGGCGATGCATATCGCTGCCATGAACCCGCCGCACATCGCCGAGAAGGACGTGCCGGCTGAATTCATCGCCAAGGAAAAGGAAATCGAGCTGGCCAAGATGTCCGAGAAGGACAAGTCCAAGCCGGCCGACATCCTGGAGAAGATCATCAGCGGCAAGATCAACAAGATCATCAACGACGTCACCCTGACCGGCCAGCCGTACGTGCTCGACACCAACGAGACCGTTGGCGCCGTGCTCAAGAAGGAAGGCGCGGAAGTGCTCGCGTTCCATCGCCTGGCGGTTGGCGAAGGCATCGAGAAGGTGGTCGAGGATTACGCCGCCGAAGTCATGAAGCAGGCCGGACTGGCCTGAACTTCCGGATGAATGCATGAAACAGGAGGCCGCGAGAAATCGCGGCCTTTTTGTTGGAACACATGAGGCGCAGTGACGCGCCGACGATGGCAGGGAATCCGCCTCCTTTACACTATGTCCGTTTTACCTGTCCCCTGGAGAGTTTCATGGCCGATATCAAGTTCAAGCGCATCCTTCTGAAACTCTCCGGCGAGGCACTGATGGGCGATGCGGACTACGGCATCGATCCCAAGGTGATCGGTCGCCTCGCGCGCGAGATCATCCACGTGCAGGAAGCCGGCGTGCAGGTTGGCGTGGTGATCGGTGGCGGCAACATCTTCCGCGGCGCCGGGCTGGCCGCCACGGGCATGGACCGCATCACCGGCGACCACATGGGCATGCTGGCCACGGTCATGAACGCGCTGGCGATGCAGGATGCGATCGAACGCGCCGGCGGCACCGCGCGCACGATGAGCGCGATCAAGATCAACGAGGTCTGCGAGGACTTCATCCGCCGCCGCGCGATCCGCCACCTGGAGAAGGGCCGCACCGTGCTGTTCGCTGCCGGCACCGGCAACCCGTTCTTCACCACCGATTCGGCCGCCGCGCTGCGCGCCGTGGAGATCGGCGCCGACCTGCTGCTCAAGGCAACCAAGGTGGATGGCGTGTATACGGCGGATCCGGCCAAGGATCCCGGCGCGACGCGCTACGACAGGCTCACCTACGACGAGGTGATCCAGCGCAACCTGCAGGTCATGGATACCAGCGCGATCGCCCTGAGCCGCGACAACGACATTCCCCTGCGCATCTACGACATGTCGAGTGAAGGCGATCTCATGCGCATCATGCGCGGCGAACAGATCGGCACCCTGGTCAGCAACTGACCTGCCCGGGCCGCGCGCGACAGGCGTGCGGCCCAGGCGCGGCCCGCTGCTATACTCCGGCGGCTCAAGAAACCGCAGGAGTTGCCATGCTGGAAGACATCAAGAAAGACGCAAACACGCGCATGACCAAGAGTGTCGAGGCCTTGCGTCAGGACCTCGTGCACCTGCGCACGGGCCGCGCCAGCGCGGCCATCGTCGAACCCCTGCAAGTTCCGTACTACGGTTCCGATGTACCGCTTTCCCAGGTCGCCAACATCGCGGTCACCGACGCGCGCTCGCTGAGCATCACGCCGTTCGAGAAATCGATGGTCGCCGCCATCGAGAAGGCGATCATCGGCTCCAATCTCGGCCTGACCCCGACCACGATCGGCCAGGTCATCCGCATCAACATCCCTGCGCTGACCGAACAGCGACGCAAGGAACTGTCCAAGCACGTTGCCGCCGAAGGCGAGAACGCGAAGGTCGCGATCCGCAACATCCGCCGTGATGCGATCCATCAGGTCAAGGAACTGCTCAAGGACAAGAAGATCGGCGAAGACGACGAACGTCGCGCCGAGGATGAGATCCAGAAGCTCACCGACCGCTTCGTCAAGGACGTCGATGGCGTCTGCAAGAACAAGGAAGACGAACTGATGGCGATGTGAGCCATCCGTGTCCTTTTCCCCCGCCCCCATGAGCGCCAATCCGGCGAGCGACGAGCCGCCTCGCATCCCGCAGCACCTTGCCATCGTCATGGATGGCAACGGCCGCTGGGCGGAGCGTCGCCACCGTCCGCGCAGTTTCGGTCATCGCGAAGGGCAGAAAGCCCTGCGCGCGACGGTCGAGTTCTGCCTGCGTCGCGGCATTCGCGGGCTGACCCTGTTCGCGTTCTCCAGCGAAAACTGGAAGCGCCCGGCCGGCGAGGTCGGCGCCTTGATGCAACTGTTCCTCAAGGCGCTCGATCGCGAAGTCGAAGAACTGCATTCGCACGGCGTGCGCATCGAGTTCATCGGCGATCTTTCGGCATTTTCGCCGGAACTGCGCGAACGCATGCACAAGGCCATGGCGCGCACCCGCGACAACCAGGCGCTGGCAGCCAACATTGCGGTCAACTATGGTGGCCGATGGGACATCGCGAACGCGGCACGCGGCATCGCCACGGCGGTCACGCGCGGGGAACTGGATGCCGGAGCGATCGACGAGCAGTCGATCGCTCCGTTCTTTTCCCTTGCGAACCTGCCGCCGGTCGATCTCTTCCTGCGCACCGGTGGCGAACTGCGCATCAGCAACTTTCTGCTCTGGCAGATCGCCTATGCCGAACTCGTGTTCATCGACACCTTGTGGCCGGATGTCGATGTTGCCGTGCTCGACCACGTGCTTGACGAATTCGCCCGTCGCGAACGTCGTTTCGGGAAGACCTCCGCGCAGATCGCCAACGACGCCAGCAGGGAATCAGCATGAAGCAACGCATCTTGACCGGATTGATTCTCGCGCCGCTGGCGATCGCGATCATCCTGCTTTCGCCGACACCGGTGTTCGCGGCCATCACTGCCATCGCATGGCTGCTGTCGACCTGGGAATGGACGCGCCTGATCAACCTGCGCTCGCAGGCACTGCGTGCAGGCTTCGTGCTTGTCGTCGCCCTCCTGCTCGGTGGCTTGTGGCTGCTGCGTGGCAGCGACGCGTGGTGGCTGGTGATCGGCATCGGCATGCTGTGGTGGCTGGTCGCGCTCGCCTGGCTGCGGAACTTCTCGTTCGGCGCATCGCCGACCACGGCCAACCGTGGAATCAAGCTGCTGGCCGGACTGCTCGTCCTGGTGCCGGCCTGGGCCGCGCTGATCGAGATCCACAGCCATCCGCAGCTCGGGCCAAGCTGGACCTTGCTGGCACTGGTCGTGGTCTGGGCCGCGGATACGTTTGCCTACTTCGCCGGCAGCCACTTCGGCAAGACCAAGCTCGCACCGCGCGTCAGCCCGGGCAAGACCATTGAAGGCGTCTGGGGGGCGCTGCTCGGCACCGGCCTCGTCGCTGCTTTCGGTGGCTGGTGGCTCGATGAGCGGAGCTGGCCGCTGATCCTGCTGATCGCGCTGGCTCTCGTCGTCGTCCTGTTCTCGATCGTTGGCGATCTTTTCGAAAGCCTCATGAAGCGCCAGGCCAACGTGAAGGACTCCGGCACGCTGTTTCCCGGGCACGGCGGGTTCCTCGACCGGCTGGATGGCGTATTTGCCGCGATGCCGCTGTTCGCGGTCGGCAAGACCTTGATCGACCTGATCTTTCCGGCATGAAACGCATCGCCGTACTCGGCGCCACCGGCTCGATCGGCGGCAGCACGCTGGACGTCATCGCGCGCCATCCCGAGCGTTTCCGGGCGAGCGTGCTCGCCGCACATCGCAACGTCGAGGCGCTCGCCGACCTGTGCCGGCGCTTTCGTCCCGAACTGACCATCATCGCCGATCCGGCCTGCGAGCCGGAACTGCGCGCCCGCCAGGTCGCCGCTGGCATCGCCACGCGCGTGCTGGCCGGACCCGGAGCACTGGTCGAAGCGGCATCGTCACCCGACGTCGATATCGTGGTCGCGGCGATCGTCGGCGCCGCCGGCCTGGAGTCGACGCTGGCCGCCGCGCGTGCCGGCAAGCGCCTGCTGCTGGCCAACAAGGAATCGATCGTCATGGCGGGCACCCTGCTCAAGGCGGCCCTGCGCGAAGGTGGCGGCGACCTGTTGCCGCTCGATTCA
>JBEBXZ010000022.1:0-9662 GCA_040391335.1 Dokdonella fugitiva
GGCTGACGTCTTCGAGTGCCCAGAACTTGCCGCTGCCGACGCGGCGCTGTGCATCGAAGGCGACGCCGACGTTTTCGAGTTCGACCAGGTTTTCCATGTCAGACCGCCAGCTTCGGATAGCGTGGTGCGAGGCGCAACACGACGAAGATGCCGATCGCGCAGATCAGCGCCGAGATGATGCTGACCTTGCCGAGCAGGGCCCATTCGGGCCACTTCGCATGCATGAGGATGCCGCGAGTCGCCTCGAGCAGGCCGGCGACCGGATTGAGCGCGATGAAATCGCGCAGCGGCGGCTGCACCTGGCTGACCGAGAACACGACGCCGGAGAGGAACATGACCACGGTCAACACCTGCTCGATGACGAAGCGCAGATCCGGGATCAGCGGCACGATCGCGGCGACCAGGAAACCGACGCCTGCGGAAAACAGCAGCGCTACCGCGAAGACGACGGGAAGCGCGAAGTAGGCCATGTTCGGCGGGTGGCCCGAGATCCACAGGATCACCAGCAGCAGGGCGAAGATGTAGAAGAACTTGATCGTGTCGGCGAGCATCTGCACGAACGGAAAGACCAGCACGGGCAGGCGCGCCTGCCGGATCAGGCCGAGGTTGGTCCAGATCGCGTGGCCACCATGCGTGATGCACGATTTCATCCATTGCCAGAGGGTCAGGCCGATCAGCAGGAACGACAGGTAGTCTTCTCCGCCGCTTTTCAGGATGACGTCGAATACGAGCCAGAAGGCGGCCATCATCATGGCCGGTTCGGCCACCCACCAGATCAATCCGAGATAACTGCGCGAACGTTCGGCGCGAAGTTCGGCATACGTGCTGAAAAGTATCAGTTCGACAACGTGCTGGCGCATGGAGAACAGGTGAGGGGCGAGCGGGAGTGGGGAGCGAGGATACCGGATCGCGCACGATCGCCGCGCATCGGCAGGTAGCCGTCAGCGACAGTTGCCATCGAGCACGGGTCCGAGGAAGGCCAGCGCCAGCAGGATTGCGGCGAGCGCGGCGCCGGCCGCGAGGCGTGTCTTTGTGACGCAAAGCACGTTCCGTTGCGCATCGCTGCGGTGGATCACCAGGGCGAGTGCGCTGCCCGCGAAGCCACACAGCAACGGCATCATCTGGAACAGATATCGCTGCATGATGTGCAGGCCCGCATACAGCGCGATCTGGTAGAGCAGGAACGCGGCGGCGAACAGCGCCAGCGGCTGGCGCCATCGTCGCCACAGGGCCAGGCCGAAGGCGGCGAGCACGAGCGTTCCGGCATGCGCGGCATAGCTCGCCAGCGCGATAGCCGGTGACAGCATGGGCGTCGCCACCGCATATGCGCCGAGGCGGCCCGCACAGGCCGTTCCCGGCAACTGCGAGACGAGCAGGGTCTTGGCATTGAACAGGCGGAAATACTGCGCGCCGAATTGATCGGCCAGCACATCGCCGATGCCGCGCTCGGCAACCAGGGCTTTTGACTTGTCGAGGTAGATCGCGTTGCGCTGCTGCGGTGTCGGTGCACTGTCGAGAAAAGCCTTGAGTGCCGGCGCGCCCGCTTCGTTGATGTAGTCGCTGCGACTGCTGTCGATCAGGCCGATGTAGAGGTTGTACATCGAGCTGTCGGCAATGATCGGTCGTCCGGTTTCGACCTGTCCCTTCCACAGCGCCGGGGCCGTGGCCAGCAACATGCCGGTCGCAAACAGCGCCGCAGCGCTGCCGGCATAACGCCAGCGGCCCTGGTCGCGATGCAGGAAGAACAGGAAGAACAGCGGCCAGAATGCACCGAGCAGGCTCTTGAACAGGATGGCAAGGCCGAGCAGGAGGCCTGCCGCAAACGCGCGGGCAAGCGGAAACCGGTGCGCCGTGAGCAGCAGCGCGAGCGCGCCGAGCAGGCAGGCCAGATGCGTCACCTCGGGCCATAGCCAGTGCGCATACGCAAGATTCGATGGATTCAGCAGGAACAGCGCGCCGCCGAGCGCTGCCGCGTGCGCGCCATCCAGCGTACGCCACAAGCGCACGATCAGCGCCGCACACAGCGCGAGCAGGCCGATCTGCACGAGTTGCACGCCGAGCACGTGCGTGCCGAACAGGAAATAGACCGCAGCGATGAACCAGGTTTGCGCAGGGGGCCAGATGAACGATTCGGGGACCGGCTCACCAGCCAGCAGGGCCAGCGCGCGCCGGTTGTAGTCGAACTCGTCGCCGATCAACGGCTTGGGCGCCTGGTCGTAGTAGATCCAGAGCAGCAGCAGGTTGACCAGTAGCCAGATGAGCGCGACTGCGACGAAGCAGGCGAGAGGCGCCAGATGCTCGCGGCGGCCGGTGGAGGCGACGATCTGTTGCAAGAGGCGGGATCCGCGCTAGGCCGGGAATTGTTCAACGGGATAAGCGCAGCCCTGCCAGGCTGCGCGACAACCGGCCGGGACGCGGTGCGTCCCGGAGGCTGCAATCCTTATGGCGTGCTGGTTTCGGTTTTCGGCGAACGCTTGGCCGGCGCCTTGAAGGTCGGCGTGAACTTCTCGCGCACGCCAGCGGTGCTGATCGATTCGATGTAGTACCAGTATTCCTGGCAGGGATCGATCGTGTCGTCACGGAACTGGTACTTGTGCGTCTCGTCACTGGTGCCGGCACCGAGGATCGGCTCCTGGTTCAACTTGGTGAACTCACCGTTCTCGGTATCGCCACGAAACACCTCGAAGCCGAAATTGTCCTGCTCGCTGGCCAGGGTCCATTTCGGTGTGTTCGCAATGCGTTCCTCGGCGGGCAGCGCCGACTGGTCGCCGCAGGTGCCTTCGGGCGGCTTTGCCGCGACCGGTTCCGCGGGTGCAGCGGGTGCCGGCGCTGTGGCCACTTCGGGCGTGGGTGCAGCAGCTTTCTGGTCGGGCGAGGGTTGGTCGCAGCCGGCAAGGGCGAGCACGATCAAGCTGGAAAGGGCGACAAGGCGCATGGCAACTCCGGATCAGGATGGAATGGGGCGGGCGGCCCGTACTGTGCCAGTCTTACTGGACAGGAACCGGCTGCGCCAACGATAGTCGCCGGATGCATTCGCTGGCAACCCGACCTCACTTTACTGCAGTGCGCTTTCCTGCGCGCTCCATCCTGCGCGTGATCTGCGTATTCGCTGTGATCCTGGGCAGTCCCGTTGGCCAGGCCGTTGCGCTTGGCGTCGCGATCGAAACCACGCCATCCGGCGAGCTGTTTCCGGCGATCGAACTCTCGCAACGCAGCGCCCATGCCGATCCCGCGCAAGGCACGGGGCTGCTGCGCGTGCGGGTTGCCGCCGATGCGGCGCCACGCGACGTGCGCATTACCTTGAATACGGAAGGGCTGCTCGCGCCAACCGTGATCGAGGCGCGGATCGAGCGTGAACTCGTGCTGCGCCCACGCCTGGACTGGGATGTCGATGCCTTGCACGGCTGGCGCGAGCCGCGCCGCCAGACCTTGCGGGTGCAGGTCGAAGCGGCGGGAATCGAACCTGTCGTGCGCAACGTCGAGCTGAGCGTGCATCCGCTGGATGAGGCCTTGTATTTCGTGCGCGAGGGCGATGTGCGTGTCGATCTCGGTTGGGCGTTTGCCGCCTGGGTCGACCCCTATCATCCGGTGATCGACGACGTGCTCGCACTGGCCGGCATCGATGCCGGCGCGCAGGCGACACCGGCTACCGATCGGGCGACGCGCCTGCGCCAGGTGGGCGCGATCTGGACGGCGCTCGAGAAGCGCGGTTTGCGCTATGCCGACGAAGGCGCCGGCATCACCCAGGGTCCGAACATCTACAGCCAGCGGGTGCGCCTGCTGTCCACGACCTGGCAGGAGCGCGTCGCCAACTGCCTGGACGGCAGCGTGTTGATCGCCTCGGCGCTCGAACGCCTCGGCATCAACAGCCTCATCGTGCTCGTGCCCGGGCATGCGTTCGTCGGTTTCCGCCCCGACAATGGAAACCGTGAAGCGGAATTCCTTGAAACCACCTTGCTTGGCCAGCGGGCGCGCTTTGCGATGCGCGAAAGCGAGCCCGATATCGAGCGTCGCGCGGCTGCCGGCTTCGACGCGGCACGCGCGGCGGCTGGCGCTATCTTTAAGCGTGCGGCCTCGCTGCTGGACGGCCAGCACGGGCCGAACTACGCGATCATCGATATTTCGACCGCGCGCACTTATGGCATCATGCCGCTCGCTGTCGGTCGGGGCGACAGCACGCGCGAGGTCCCGGTGACCTCGCGCTCGCCTGTCGAATCACGAACCCAGCACAGTCCTTTGCCTTGAATTCCACATCTCCCGAAATCGACCTGCAGCGTGTCAAGGACGAAATCCGTTCCGAAGCCGAAGCGCTGCGCGCACGTGCTCCCGCGATGCCTGCGGTCAAGCCGCGTCCGGTCGTCGCCAGCAATCGCGCATACGACACGTCGGCCAGCGAATATTCGATTGCGAATCTTTGCCAGTTCCATTTCACGACGTTCGTCGATTACGCCTACCGCGCGGTCCTCAAGCGTCCGCCGGATGCCGCGGGCTTCGACGGGCACCTGAAACTGCTGGTCTCGGGAGGCAGCAAGATCGAGATTCTCGGCAACCTGCGTTACTCGGCTGAAGGCCGGCGGGCTGCGGTGCGTGTGCCGGGACTATTGCCGCGCTATGCGCTCGCCAAGCTGTATCGCGTTCCGCTGATCGGCTATTTCGCCGAATGGCTGACCGGTTTCGCCAGCCTGCCGGGCATCATGCGCCACCAGCGCGCATCGGATACGTTCCACGTCGCGCGCTCCTACGAGATCGATACGGCGCGGCGCGAAACCTCAAGCCAGATGGATGCCGTGGTTCGCGACAACCTGGTCCTGCGCAAGGAGATCGGCAACGTTGTCGATCGCGTCAGCGCCATGCGCAGTGGCCTCGAGCGCGCCGTGGCGACGCTCGCCGAAGTCGATCGTGTCGATATCCGGCGTGTCAGCGCCGAATCGGCGGAATTGCGCCACCTCGTGCTCAGCATGAACCACTGGCTGACCACGCTGCGCCAGAACCTCGGTGCGCTTGAGCGTGCAGAACACGAGGATGCACGGCGGGCAGATGCGCTGCACGCCGAAATCGTCGAACGCATGTGGCGCGATGACAGCGCGCGCCTGCCGCGCCTCGCGACGTGGTCAGCAGCGCTCGCGCGTGGTTTGCAACCGTCGGCGCAGATCCTCGATCTGGCCAGTGGCCATGACTGGCTCGCGGCGCTTGGACGCAGTGGATTGCACGCGACCGGCGTGGATCCGAGCGAAGCGACCGCCGAACGCGCCCGCGCCGCGGGTTCGGCAGTCAGCGCCGCCGAGCCGTCCGCCGTGCTGGCGCGGCTTGCCGATGGCGCGCTGGATGGACTGACCGCGCTTGCCTCGACAGCCTTGTTGCAGGAGCTGCCGGCGTCGCAGCTGCTGGCCACGGCGCGCCGCGTGTTGCGCCCCGGCGGCGTGCTGCTGTTCGCGTTCGACATCGCGCCGTCGCTGATTCGCGACCGCATGGCGGGTCGGGCCGAGCCGCTCTGGAATGATGTCTTGCTGGCGCATGCGCTCGCCGCAAGCGGTTTCATCGATATCGAAACGCTCACGGCAGCCGATGGGGCGCGCTGCGTGATGGCAAGAACGCCAGGATCGACGGAAAAGCAGTAGGTCGCTGTCGCTGCCATCGCATCCGTGGATGCCTTCCCCTCTTCAACTGCCGTACGACACCCTATGAAAGCAGCGATTCTCGTTCCCGTTCTGACCAGCAAGGATGCGGTAGGCGCCGATGTTCTCGCCATGCAGCGGATCCTGCAGGAGATCGGTGTCGATGTCCGCGTCTTCTGCCTGTCGGCCACGGGTGTCGAGTGCAAGACCTGGCCGATCGAGCGCATGGTCGAGTTCGCGGGTGGGCCGAACGATCTCGTCATCTATCATTATTCAACGGGCTGGCCGGCGGCGGTCGATGCCTTGCGTCGTTGCCGCGGCTATCGCGTCGTGCGTTACCACAACATCACGCCGCCGATCCATTTCAGGAATGTCTCGGCCGACTATGAGCGGGCCTGTGAAAGCGGGCGGCGCGAAATCGAGACGGTCGCCAAGCTTGGTTGCGAGCTGTATCTCGGCGCCTCCGCCTACAACACCGAGGAACTGGTCCAGGCCGGTGCGCCGCGCGAACGCGGCGCGGTGCTGTCACCTTTCCATCGGGTGGCGGAAATCGTCGATGCCGAGGCGGATATTCCGCTGCTCAACGAACTCACCGACGGTTCGCGCAATTTCCTCATGGTCGGCCGTGTCGCGCCGAACAAGGGCCATCTCGATCTGGTCGAGGCCTTCGGTGCCTACGTGCGCGCCTATGCGGAGCCGGCACGCCTGGTCATTGTCGGCAAGATCGATCCACGCCTGGAGCGCTATACGAAAGCGATCGAGGAGCGTATCGAGGATCTCGATCTCGGCGAGTGCGTGATGTGGATCAATGGCGCCAGCGAGGCGCAGTTGAAGGCCGCCTATCTCGCCAGCCACGCGTTCATGTTGCTCAGCGAGCACGAAGGATTCTGCGTGCCGCTGATTGAATCGATGGCGATCGGTACGCCGATCATCGCGCGTGCGACGAGCGCGATCCCCGAGACTCTCGGCGACGTCGGCATTTCCTGGGAGAGCCAGGATCCGTGGCTGTATGCGGCGAGTGCAGCGCGCCTGTTCGCCGACTCCGATGTGCGCAACAACCTGCGCGAGCGCGGACGTGCGCGTTTCCACAACGAATATTCGGTGGACGTGTTGCGTACGCGCTTCCTCGCCCAACTGGAGGGCGTGCTGTGAAAGCAAAGGTCGCAATCGTCGTGCAACGCTGCCACGAGCGCCTCGTCGGCGGTGCCGAGGCGCTGGCCTGGCAATACGCGCAACTGCTCTCGGCCGGTTACGACGTGGAGGTGCTGACTTCGACCGCGTTCGACTACATGAAGTGGGAGAACGATCTTCCCGAAGGTGCCGAGCAGCGCGAAGGCATCACGATCCGACGCTTCCATGTGGCGCGCGGACGCACGCCATACTTCCACGATCTGCATCGCAACATGCTCGATGCCTTCGACGCACGCGCGGACAAATCGCCGGCGGAACGCTATTGCTGGCCCGAAGCGCTCGAAGAGGAGTTCATCCGTGCGCAAGGTCCGAACTGTCCGGCGCTGCTGGAGCATCTGGCGGTCAATGGCGAGCAGTATGCGGCGGTGTTTTTCCTGACCTACCTCTATCCGTTCACGCTCGACGGAATCCGTGCCTTGCCGCACCGCCGCTGGGCGATGATCCCGACCCTGCATGACGAGCCGCCGGCCTACCTGAAGACGTTCGCGGCGATCGCGAAAATCACGCCGAGGATCCTCTGGAACACCGAGGCCGAACGTCGGCTCGGCGCGAGCATCTGGAATCACGATGCCGGCAACGTGGTCGCGATGACGGTTGCCACCGAACCTGCCCAGCCCGCGCGCGAAGGCAAGCCATATCTGCTGTATTGCGGACGCATCGATGTCAGCAAGGGCTGCGCGGAATTGCTCGAAGGATTCCGCACCTACAAGGCCGCGCATCCTTCGTCGCCGCTGCAACTGATCCTCACCGGCAACGATGTGCTCGGTGTCGGTTCGCGGCCGGATGTCACCTATCTCGGTTTCGTCGACGAGCAGCGCAAGTTCGAGTTGATGGCCGGCGCGCTCGCCTTCGTCCAGCCGTCGCCGTACGAAAGCCTCAGCATCGTCCTGCTCGAAGCGATGGCGCAACGCGTGCCGGTGATCGTCAACGCGCAGTGCGAGATTCTCGTCGACCACGTCTTGGCGAGCCGCAGTGGTTTCTTCTATCGCGGACAGGACGAATTCCACGCCGCGATCGATTCGGCCGTTGCGCTCGATGCGGCGGCGCGCACCGGGAATGGCGTGCGGGCGCGTGACTACGTGCTCGCGAACTATGGACGCGAGCAGATCAAGGCGCGGCTGGTGGCCGAGGTCGAAGCGCTCGCGGCGAACTGACCGGGCAGAATGCCTGCGATCAGTTGCCGTGCAGGCGCAGATCGAAGCGGGCGCCACCCAGGTTGGGCGAGCGCGAGACGTTCAAACTGCCTTTGTAGGCCTTGAGGATGTCCTGCACGATCGACAATCCGATGCCGTGCCCCTGCACGCGCTCGTCGCCGCGCACGCCACGCTGCAGCAGGTGTTCGATGCGATCCTCGGGAATCCCCGGGCCATCGTCCTCGATGCTGAGATCGAGCATCGATCGCCGGTCGTCGAGTGGGTTCACCGCGCGTGCGGTGAGCAGGACGCGGTGCTCGGCCCATTTGAAGGCATTCTCGAGCACATTGCCAAGCAGCTCCATGAGGTCGCCCTGGTCGCCACGGAAGCGTGCCTCGGGATCGATGTCGAACTCGCAAAGGATGTGCTTGTCGGCGTAGACCTTCTCGAGGCTGCGCACGATTTCCTCGGCGAAGGATTCCAGTGGCAATGGTGCTGCGAAGGTCTGGCGCCCGGAAGTCGCCGCGCGCGAAAGCTGGTAGGCGACGATTTCATCCATGCGGCCGACCTGTTCGAGCACGGTCCAGCGCAAGGCGCGGCCATCGATTTCCGATTCCAGTTGCGTACGTACGACTGCCAGCGGCGTCTTCAGGCTGTGCGCCAGGTCGGACATCGTGTTGCGATAGCGCTTGAGGCGGTCACGTTCGGAATCGATGAAGCTGTTGAGATTGGTCGCCAGGCCCGACAGTTCACTCGGGTATGCGGTATCGAGATGTTCCTGCGCACCACGTTCGACCCTCGCGAGATCGGCAACGACCTTGCGCAACGGCGCCAGGCTCCAGCGCAATACGCCGATCAACAACAGTATCAGCAGCACGCCGAGTCCGCCGAGCCAGGCGAGCAGGGTGCGCCGGAACACGTTGACCTGGGCCTGCAAGGAAGCGCTGTCCTCGGCGATATTGAAGGTCAGGCCGAGTTCGGGCCGATTGGCGACACTCCATTCGATGCCTTGCGAGAGAATGAAAAGATCGCCATGCGGTGTGCTTATAGGGCCGCGGAACACGGTCGAGCCGCGTGGTAGTTCCTCGTCGAACGGAAGATCAAGCCCTACTGCCGATGGCGAGCGCCATTCGCGTTCGCTCGCGTTGCGGATGTTGTCGCCGGTGATGCTTGCATACAGCCCCGAGCTGGGACGATCGAAGCGCGGATCGGGGCCGACTTCCGGCGGGATCAGACTGCCGGCGCGCGTGGTGTCGGCGCCCGCGAGATAGGCATGCATATAGCCCTGCAGGCGCTCGCGCTGCGAACTCAGCGACGCATCGAAGAACGCCTGATCGAGCGCGAAGAAGGCCAGGCCGAGGAAGGCGGCCAAAGCAAAGCCCGCCGCGAGAAGCGAGCGGGCTTGCAGCGACAGCGGATGAGCCATCGGTCAGCGGGTCCGGGGCGGCTCAGGCAATCTTGTCGGCGGTATCGGGTGCGGGTTCATTCGCGCCGCTGTCGGTGCGTTCCAGTGCAAAGCGGTAACCCCGGCCACGCACCGTCTCGATCGGCTTGATCGTGTTCTCCGGATCGAGCTTGCGTCGCAGGCGTCCGATGAAGACCTCGAGGACATTCGAGTCGCGATCGAAATCCTGCTGGTAGATGTGCTCGGTGAGGTCGGCCTTCGAGACCAGTTCGCCAGCATGCATCATGAGGTATTCGAGCACCTTGTACTCATAGCTCG
>JBEBXZ010000023.1:0-9649 GCA_040391335.1 Dokdonella fugitiva
CGCTCGAAACCAGTATTGCGCCGACCAGGACCACGGCGAACGGACCGTTTTCGCCCTCGAAGCGGCACACCAGACGTTCGTTGCGCGCAAACAGTCGTGGAATCGACTGCACGGCGAACGGCGCCACGCTGAACAGGCGTCCCGGAACATGCAGGGTCGAGACGAGCGTGCCGGACAACGGCATGTGCACGCGATGATAGTCGCGCGGTGACAGATAGATCGTCGCAAATTCGCCGTCACGGTATGCGGCGGCGGCCTGTTCGCTGCCGAGCAGTTCCGCCGCGGTGTAGTCCTGGCCCTTGGCCTGGAAGATGCGCCCGTCGCGGATCGGCCCGGCCTGGCTGATGCGGCCGTCGGCCGGGCAGAGCAGGGACTGGCTGTCGGTATCGAAGGCACGCGCGCCCTCTTTCAGCGCACGCGTGAAGAACGCGTTGAAATGCACATACGCATCGGCATTCGATTCGACTGCCTCGTCGAGATCGACGCGGTAACGCGTGGCGATCTGGCGGATCAGGAAATTCTTCCATGGACGCCAGGTCCAGCGCGTGGCGCGATTGACGATATGCGAGAGAAAACGATGGGGCAGGACGTATTGCAGCAGGACGGATGGGCGCATCAGTTCGCATCGATCAGGGTGAGAAGGTCGGCCTTGATCGCGCCGGCTTCGAAGGGAGGGCGGAACAGGCCGGCGCGACGGCCTTGCGGATCGATGATGACCGCGGAAGCGCTGTGATCGACACTGTAGCTGCCTTTCCCGTCGGCAGCGCGCGCGTAGACCAGTCCGAGCGAGCGCGTCAGCCTGGTCAGTTCCTCGTCACTGCCGGTAGCCGCGATGAAATCTGGGTGGAAGTAGCTGACGTAGCGACCGAGTTGATCGGGCGTATCACGCTCCGGATCGACCGAAATGAAATCGAAGCGCAGCTTGTCGGCCTTGCCCTCGGGCGGCAGCTCATTCCAGACCTGCTTGAACACGGCCAGCGTGTTCGGGCAGATGTCCGGGCAATGCGTGAAGCCGAAAAAAGCCACGGTCCAGCGACCGCGAAAGTCGGCCTCGGTCAAGGGCTGGCCATTCGCCTGGGTCAAATGGAACGCCGGAATCTCCTTCGGCGCCGGGTACAACACCGCGGTTTTCAGCGCGGGTGTCGTGTCTTGCGGTGCCAGCCAGCGTGAGCCGGCCCACAGGCCGATGGCGGCAGCGAGTGCCGCGATGACGATCAGGGAGGTGCTGCCGATGCGGCCGCGTGCGTGTGAGCGATTCATGCGGCGAGTATAGCGGGCGGAGCGTTGGCAATCCGGTGCTCCCGGCTCCGGAAGCGCTCAGGGAAAAGAATTGGACGGCCAGCCGGCTTATACTCGCGGGCCTTTCACGCGCCATGTTGCCATGACTGCCGAACTCGCCACGATCATTGATTTCATCCGTTACGGTGCCAGCCGCTTTGGCGCGGCCGGGCTGAGTTTCGGCCACAGTTACGACAATGCACTGGATGAGGCGACTCATCTCGTCCTGCAGACGCTGCATATGCCGCATGATCTGTCGCCGGCCTATGGCCAGGCGAAATTGACGGCCGACGAGAAGCAGGCCGTGCTTGCCCTGTTCGAGAAACGCATCGCCACGCGCACGCCGGTTGCCTACCTGACCGGCAAGGCGTGGTTTGCCGGGCTCGAATTCATATCCGACGAGCGCGCGCTGGTGCCGCGTTCGCCGATCGCGGAATTGATCCTCTCCGGTTTTTCACCGTGGCTCGACGATCGCGAAGTGTCGCGCGCGCTCGACCTGTGCACCGGGTCCGGCTGCATCGGCATCGCGATGGCTTCGCACAATCCGGACTGGTCGGTCGATCTGATCGACATCAGCGAATCGGCGCTCGGTCTTGCGCGCGAAAACATCGAATACCAGAACGTCGAGGAACGCGTTCGTGCGATCTCCTCGGACTTGTTCGATGGTGTGCGCGGCGAACGCTACGATCTGATCGTCAGCAATCCGCCATATGTGACCGAGCAGGAATTCGCCGCATTGCCGCCCGAATACGGTCATGAGCCGAAACTAGGCTTGACGGCGGGTGACGATGGTCTCGATTTTGCCTTGCGCATCCTGCGGGAAGCCCCGGATCACCTGACCGAAGGCGGTGTGCTGATCGTCGAAGTCGGCGAAAGCGAGCGTGCGCTGGTCGCGTTGCTGCCCGAAGTCCCGTTCAACTGGATCGAGTTCAATGTCGGCCAGATGGGCGTGTTCGTCATCGATCGCAGCGATCTCGTCGAGCATGCTGAAGCGATCCGCACCGCGGCCAAGGCGCGTTGAGGACATCGTCGCGCAGAGGCGGCTGCTGGCCACGCAGTGAAACACGCAGCGGATCCTGATCCGGCCCGCTGCCGCGAAATCGCCGATGGGCGGTTTGAAAGGTTCAATCCATGTCGAGCAACGCGTTCGGAAAACTGTTCACCGTAACGACCTTTGGCGAAAGCCATGGTCCCGCGATTGGCTGCGTGATCGATGGCTGTCCGCCCGGTTTGGCCATCGAGCCGGCTGAATTTCGCACTGATCTCGATCGTCGCGCCACCGGCCGTTCGCGCTTCACCTCGCAGCGGCACGAGGCCGACGAGGTGGAAATCCTTTCCGGCGTGTTCGAAGGCCGCACCACCGGCACGCCGATAGCCTTGTTGATCCGCAATACCGACCAGCGCTCGAAGGATTACGGCGAGATCCTCGACACTTTCCGTCCCGGACACGCCGATTACACGTACTGGCAGAAGTACGGCATCCGTGATCCGCGCGGCGGTGGACGCTCATCGGCACGTGAAACGACGATGCGTGTCGCGGCGGGCGTGATCGCGAAGAAATGGCTGGCTGAACGTTATGGCATTCGCATCCAGGGCCATCTCGCGCAGATCGGCGAACTCGTGCCGCGCGCCTTCGACGCATCCGCGATCGAGCAGAACCCGTTCTTCTGGCCGGATGCCGCGATGGTCGTCGAACTTGAGGAAACCATGAACGCGCTGCGCAAATCCGGCGATTCGGTCGGTGCGCGCGTCAACGTGATGGCGACGGGCGTGCCGCCCGGCTGGGGCGAGCCGATCTACGGCAAGCTCGATGGCGATCTGGCGGCGGCACTGATGTCGATCAACGCGGTGAAGGGCGTCGAGATCGGCGACGGTTTCGCGGTGGTCGCGCAGCGCGGCACGCAGCATCGCGACGAGATCACGCCCGAAGGTTTCCTGTCCAACCATGCGGGCGGCATTCTCGGCGGCATCAGCAGCGGCCAGGTGGTTACCGCCAGCGTTGCATTCAAACCCACGTCGAGCATTCTCGTGCCGGGACACAGCGTGAATCGCGCCAACGAACCGGTCGACGTGCGGACCAAGGGACGTCACGATCCCTGCGTCGGCATCCGTGCGACGCCGATTGTCGAGGCCATGGTCGCGCTGGTTCTGGTCGATCACGCGCTGCGCCATCGCGCGCAATGCGGCGACGTCGGTATCGTCGCGCCGCGCATACCGGGAGAAGTGCCGGGATGAATCGACCGCGCGTCTGGGTTTCGCAGCCTTTGTTCGACGATGTCGTCGCGCGCCTCGATGCGCATTTCGAGGTGGTTCCGACGAAATCCGTCACCGAGTACACGCCCGCGGCAATCGCCGAGGCCTTGCGCGATGTCGATGGCGCATTGGTCACGCTCAACGAGAAGATCGATGCATCGACGATTGCCGACGCATCGCGCCTGCGCGCGATCGCGAATGTCGGCGTCGGCTACAACAATCTGGATATCGCGGCGCTGACCGATGCCGGCATCGTCGCCAGCAACACGCCCGACGTACTGACCGAAACGACGGCGGATTTCGCCTGGGCCCTGCTCATGGCGAGCGCTCGCCGCGTCACCGAAGCGGAGCGCTGGCTGCGCGCGGGCCATTGGCAGCAATGGTCGTTCGATCGTTTGCTGGGTGCCGATATCCACGGGGCGACGCTCGGCATTCTGGGCATGGGACGCATCGGCCAGGCGATCGCGCGACGCGCCGCCGGCTTCCGCATGCGCGTGCTGTACCACAATCGCACGCGTCTTCCCGCAGCGACGGAAGCCGAGTGCGCAGCGGGCTACGCGACATTCGACGAGCTGCTGGCGCAATCGGATCACCTCGTGCTGGTCTTGCCGTATTCGGCATCCAGCCACCACGTCATCGATGCGCAGGCGCTGGCGAAAATGAAGCGCGGCGCGATCCTCGTCAACATCGCGCGCGGTGGCATCGTCGATGATGCAGCGCTGGCGGCATCACTCGCATCGGGCCATCTCGCTGCGGCGGGACTGGACGTATTCGAGGGCGAACCCGCAGTGCATCCCGCGCTGCTCGCGCTCGACAACATCGTGTTGACGCCGCATATCGCGAGTGCAAGCGGAGCCACGCGACGCGCGATGGTTGCGCTGGCCGTGGACAATCTGATCGCCGCACTCGGCCATGGGCCGCATGCGGGAAATCCGCCGCAGGCGATCAACCCCGAAGTGCTGACGAAGCGCACTGCGCGAAAACGCACAGAGTAGAGCCGCTCGTTCGCACGCGACAGGCCCCCGATGGCCATCGCGATGCAAGATGCGCTGTGCAGGCAACATCCCCCGATTCCCGATTTCCAAGGATTCACGATGAGCAAGAAGTCTTCGTACAAGGTTGCAATGGTTGGTGCCACCGGCGCGGTCGGCGAAACCCTGATCGGAATCCTGATCGAACGCAAATTCCCGGTCAGCGAATTCGTGCCGCTGGCCAGCGCGAAAAGCGCGGGCGACAAGGTCACTTTCGGCGCGAAGCAGATCGTCGTGCAGGATCTGGCGACGTATGACTTCGCGGGTGTCGACATCGCGTTTTTCTCGGCGGGCGGCAGCGTCAGTCGCGAACATGCCGCGCGCGCGGTCGCTGCCGGCGCCGTGGTGATCGACAATACCTCGGAGTTCCGCACGAATCCCGAGGTGCCGCTGGTCGTCAGTGAGGTGAATCCCGAAGCGATTGCCGGTTACACGAAGCTCGGCATCATCGCCAACCCGAATTGCTCGACGATGCAGATGCTGGTCGCGCTGGCGCCGATCCATCGCGCCGCCGGAATCGAGCGCATCAATGTCGCGACCTACCAGTCGGTATCCGGCGCGGGACGTTCGGGGATCGACGAGCTCGGCAGGCAGACTGCGGCCCTGCTCAATTTCCAGCCGGTCAAGCCGGCCAAGTTCACCAAGCAGATCGCGTTCAACGTGATTCCGCACATCGACGATTTCCAGGACAACGGCTACACCCGCGAAGAGATGAAGATGGTCTGGGAGACGCGCAAGATCCTCGGCGACGAGTCGATCCAGGTCAATCCGACGGCCGTTCGCGTTCCTGTGTTTCTCGGCCATGCCGAAGCGGTGCATGTCGAAACCCGCGACAAGGTCACGGCAGAGCAGGTCCGCGAGTTGCTACAAAGCGCCCCCGGTGTCGAGGTGATCGATGAGCGCAAGGCGGGCGGCTATCCGACTCCGGTCGGCGATGCGGCCGGGCAGGATGCGGTTTTCGTCGGACGCATCCGCGAGGATATTTCACATCCGCGCGGAATCGCCCTCTGGGTGGTTGCCGACAACATCCGCAAGGGAGCCGCCTTGAATGCAGTCCAGATCGCCGAACTATTGGTGAAAACGTATCTGTGATCTATAGTTAAGATCGTGTTATAAGCCAGTTTCGAGCTTTTGCCGCCGGTTTTTGGACCGGTGGCCATCAGATTTCCGCTATCGCATTCGGGGAGCGCTGTTCATGAAACGACCGCTGCAATTGTCGCTGGCCATCGCGCTCGCGTTGGGAGTGACCGATGCATTCGCACTCGGACTGGGAGCGATTCAGGTCCGATCCGGTCTCAATCAGCCGCTCGTCGCGGAGATCCCGATCATCCAAGGTTCCCCCGGAGAAGCCGAGGGATTGATCGTCCAACTGGCATCGGACGAGGATTTCGAACGTGTCGGACTGAGCCGGTCGAGCCTCGGCGTTCCGGTCGAGTTCTCGCTCGGCAAGAACGCGCGCGGCGAGCCGGTGATCAAGCTCACCAGCCGCGAAGTGGTGCGCGAGCCCTTCCTCGGCTTCCTGGTCGAGGCGAACTGGCCGAAGGGGCGTCTGCTGCGCGAGTACACGGTGCTGCTCGATCCGCCGACCATGGCGCCGGCAGTCAAGGGTTCCAGTGCGATCGCGGTGGCTGCCAAGGATCCGGAGCGCGCGCCCACGCAGGCCTTGCCGGAAACACGTCCGGCTCCCGCTGCTGCGCCGGCACCTGCCAGCCCGCGCCCGGCAACCGTGCGCAACGAGCCGAAACCCGCATCCGCGCCCAGCGCCGTGTCCAGCAGTGACTATGGCCCGGTGGCCGCGGGCGAAACGCTGGGCGAAATCGCCCGTGCGACGCGCCCGGCCGAAAGTGTCAGCGTCAACCAGATGATGCTGGCCCTGCTCAAGAGCAACCCGAACGCGTTCTACAAGGACAATATCAACGCGCTCAAGCGCGGTGCGGTCCTGCGTATTCCGTCTGCCGACGAGATCGCGGCCAGCGGATCCACGCGCGACGCTGCTGCGACAGTGCGCGCGCAGATCGATGAATGGCGCGGTGGCGCCAGCAGTGCCCCGACCCTGGTTGCCGACACGGCACCGGCGACCGTCAGGGAGGCACCGAAGTCGTCCACTTCCTCTGCCGCAACGGGTGGCGAACGTCTCGCCCTGGTCCCGCCGCGTGAAGGCAAGGCCGGACAGAACGCCGCTGATCGCCCGAGCGGTGGTACTGCCGGCGGTTCCGGCGATGTCGCGACCAAGGCGGAACTGGCCCGTGTGAAGGAAGCACTGACCAGTCGCGAGCAGGAAAGCGGTGAGCTCAAGTCCCGAGTCAAGGATCTCGAAGAAATCAAGGGCAAGAACGACAAGCTGATCAGCCTGCAGAACACCGAACTGGCTGAACTGCGCAACAAGCTCAAGGCCTTGCAGGACGAGGCGGCCAAATCGCCGAAGAATTCTTCAGCAGCCAATGCAGCTCCGGCTCCAGCGCAAGCTGCACCCGCCACTGAAACGGCCGTAATGACGACTGCACCGGGCGCGGCCGGCGATGCGAAGATCACCAAGGACGACATCTGGGGTGATGGCGCGGCTCCGGCAAACGACAGGGCAGCGGCTGCGCCTGCCTCGTCCACGGCGGCGACGGCCAGCCAGCCTGTTGTGGAAACGCCGGCGGCCGCGAATCCCGCGCCCGACGCTGCTGCTCCCGCCGCTGGCGCGGATGCGACGGTGACCAGTTCGCTCCAGGCTCCGGCCAGCGCCGCGACAGCGGAACCGGCTGCACAGCCGGATACAGCCGCGAAACCCGCGGTTGCGCCGAAAAAGGAACCGAAGAAAGCCGTCCCGGCGCCGGTGACGCCACCCGCCGCTGCCGCTCCCTGGTATCTCGAACCGTGGGTGCTCGGTGCTGCTGGCGTCGGCGGCCTGTTGCTCGTGCTGCTGGGCGTGGCCGGCATGCGCAAGCGCAAGCCGGCGCCCGCCGCGTCGCGTGCTTCGATCGCCAGTTCGTTCGGTGATGCGCCGGTCGGGGGCGACGGCGGCTTTGTGCCGCACACCTCCGACGATGCCGAAGAGCAGGAACTGATCGACCAGGTTCGCCGCGACCCCGGCAATGCCGGCTCGCATCTCGAACTGCTCAGTCTCTACTACGCGCAACGTGCGACGCCGAAGTTCGAGGCCGCCGCCGAGGAGATGTACGCCTACATCGCGGATCCCAGCCAGCCCGAGTGGACCGAGGCGCGCCGGATGGGCGAGGAACTCGTGCCGAACAACCCGCTGTTCGGCAACCGGGGTTCGATCGTCGATGGCTATTCGGATCCAGCCAGCGAACAGGCCTACTCGTTCGACGAACCGTCAACGCCGGCTCCCGAGTTCGAGGACTATCGTTTCGACGAACCCGAGGCTGCGGTCGCGGATCATTCGCTTGATACCGCGGAGTTGCCGGTTTTCGATTTCGATCTGGGCAACACGCATTCGCCGGCCGTGCCGCCGATCCCGGCGGCACCTCCGGAAAGTGAAGGCTTCACCTTCGATTTGCCGCCGCTCGATTCCGCGGTCGATGCGCCGATCGTCACCGAGTACGACATCGAATCCGAGCCGGAAGCATCGGCGGCGATCAGCGACGACGAATTCTTCGCTGGCGAGGATGCGATCGGCACCAAGCTCGATCTGGCCAAGGCCTATCTCGACATGGGCGATCCGGAAGGTGCGCGTTCGATGCTCGAGGAAGTGCTTTCCGAAGGCTCGCCGTTGCAGCAGGCCGAGGCGCGCAAACTGATCGCTGAAATCCGTTGAGCAACTGACGCTTGCGGACAAGAGGCCGGGATCACTCCCGGCCTTTTTGTTGGCGTCGGGCTAGAATTGCGGTTTCCCTGTTCCGGAGTCCGCATTGCGCATCGCGCTCGGCATCGAATACGACGGCACCGATTTCTTCGGCTGGCAGCGCCTGTCGCACGGACCGACCGTGCAGGGCGCGCTGGAGCAGGCCTTGTCGTTCGTCGCCAATCATCCTGTCGAAGTGACGTGCGCGGGACGTACCGATGCGGGCGTGCATGCGCGTTGCCAGGTCGTGCATTTCGACTCGATAGCCGAACGCAGTGCGCGCGGCTGGATGCTCGGTTCGAACTCGCAGCTGCCGTCCACGATCGGCGTGCGCTGGGCGATGCCAGTCACGGAAGAATTCCATGCGCGCTATGGCGCTCGTGCGCGACGCTATCGCTACACCATCCTGAATCGCGTTGCGCGTCCTGCACTCGATGCGCGCTTCGTCGCATGGGAGCGCCAGCCGCTCGATGCGGACGCCATGCAGCGCGCCGGCCAGGCCCTGCTCGGCGAGAACGATTTCAGCGCGTTCCGCACGATCGCCTGCCAGGCGCGCACGCCGTTTCGCAACGTGCATTCGCTGACGGTCAGGCGGATCGAGGATCGCGTCGAAATCGAGATCGAGGCGAACGCGTTCCTGCATCACATGGTGCGCAATATCGTGGGCTCGCTGCTGCCGATCGGTCGTGGCGAGAAGTCCGTGGACTGGATGGCCGAATTGCTGGCCGGGCGTGATCGCAGCGTGGCCGGGCCGACCGCGGCGGCGGCTGGACTGTGCTTCATCGCGCCGCGCTATCCGGCCCAGCATGGATTGCCTGCCGAGGCCAGCTTGCCGTGACGCGCGTCCGCATCAAGTTCTGCGGCATCACGCGCATGCAGGATGCCGAAGCGGCCGTGGCGCTGGGTGTCGATGCGCTCGGCTTCGTCTTCACGCGCAAGAGCCGTCGTTTCGTCGAACCGGCCGTTGCCACCGGCATGCGCCGCCACTTGCCGCCTTTCGTTGCCAGCGTCGCGCTGTTCATGGATGACGAGCCGGCCTGGATCGAACAGGTCATCTCGATCGCGCGCCCCACGTTCCTGCAGTTCCACGGCGATGAGTCGCCCGCCCTGTGCAAGGCATTTGGACTTCCATATCTGAAGGCGGTGGCGATGGCTTCGGTCGCGGATGTGGCAAGCTATGCGGCTGCTTTCGACGGCGCCAGCGGATTCCTGCTCGATGCGCACGCGATCGGCGAGCAGGGTGGCAGCGGTGCGCGCTTCGACTGGTCACGCATGCCGCATCTGGATCGACCGACGA
>JBEBXZ010000024.1:0-9611 GCA_040391335.1 Dokdonella fugitiva
CTTCTTCCGCGCGCGATGGATCAAGTGCTGTCGGGCAGGCTTGCAGCGTGGACGAGGGCCAGGGAAACCCGGCGACGAAGGCTTCGCCGCCAAGCCATTCCATCGCGGCCGATTCGGTGTCGCGGGTGCCGATCGCGGCGTCATTGCGCTTCGTCGAGTTCATGACAGTTCTCCGTGGATGAACGGGTTGCGACCGATGCGCTGCCGACGTGGGCCGAAGGCGAGCAGGGCAGCGGCGATGAGCAGCAGCGTGCCGAACAGCATCTGTCGCGCAGCCGAGGTGGAGGTCGCGGCGAAGCCCACGCTTCCTGCCGGCGTGCCATTGGCGATGCGCAGCGAGGCGAGATCGGAATCGAGCGGCCGCACCGGTGTCTTCTCGACCGCAAGCAGGCTGGTGTAGCGCGTGACGAGATGGTGATCGAGGGCGAGGCCGAGCACCGCATTGCGCACGTCATCGGCATTCGCGCCGCGATCCAGCGATTGCTCCAGATGCTCGATCTTGCGTTGCGCCCAGAGCCGCGCGATGCCCGCGACGTTGGCGCCACGATCCAGCGGCAACGAGGCATGCCACGGCGTCTTCGCGCTCGCCGCGCGTGCTTCGAGCGTGCCGCGCACATTCGACAGGCGGGCGACGACCAGCAGCGGCTCGCCGGCATACAGGTCCGGCAACCGGTTCGGCCAGGTCTCGGCGACGCCGGGCCAGTTCAGTTCGAGATCGCGCAGGGCGGGACGATCGAGTTTCGAGAACAATTCCTGCATGCGCGCGGCGAGTTCGCCGGTGCTGCGGATGACGATCGAGGAGCCGCGTCCCGAGACCGCCGCACGCTCGATGAACTGTGCATTCGGCGCGCTGCCGATGCCGATCGGGAACAGCCGCGAATCGCCGAGATCGCGATCGATCAGCGCGTATAGTCCCGCCGCATCATCGACCGCACCGTCGGTGGCGAACACGACCTGACGCACATGGCCCGGCGTCGTCTTGCCACGCAACGCGCGTGCCAGCGCCGGCACCATCTCGGTGCCGCCATCGGCGCGCAGTCGCGCGATCCATTGGCGAGCCAGGTCGATGTCGCCAGCACGCGCGGGCACCGATTCGTCGAACAGCGCCTCGACCGTCGAATTGAACTGGATCACGTTGAAGCGATCCTGCGGGCGCAGTGAATCGAGCGCCATGCCCAGAGCGGCCACCGCCTGCCTCAGCGAGTCGCCATGCATCGAGCCGGAGGTGTCGATGACCAGGATCAGCTCGCGCGGCAACGGATCGGCAAGTTCGCTGCGCGGCAACAGCATGACCATCGCATAGGTCTCGCCATCGCGCTGTTCGGTCAGCACGGCGGATGCCGGCGCGCCACCGAGCACGGGCGACCATTCGAGGACGAAATCGCGATCTGCCGCCACCGCCCCGTCGCGCAGCGCAATCTGATAGCGCGAACCGTTGCGATTGACGGTCAACGCATGGGTCGGGCTGGACACGCCGGACAGGGCGAGCCCGGGATCGAGAGCGATATGGATGCCGACCTGCGGCGCAATGTCCGCGTGCTGATCGTCGCGCGTGGTCGAAGCCGCCGCAGGTGCGGTATCCGAAGCTTCCGGACGATAGCGCGGCGTATAGGTCAGTGGCAGGTCCAGGCGGAAGCGGTCATCGCGATAGGCGATCTGCTGCCACCAGCTGACCTCCACTTCGATCGTCTCGCCTGGGCCGATGTTGGCGACCGCCGTGCGGAACAGGTTGCTGCGATCGGCTTCGACCAGCGCCGTGCGCTGGCCGCTGGCGGCGGCTTCCACGTACTCGGCGCGCGCCTGTTCCCTTTCGCGGATCTCACCGACGATCAGGCGTTCGCCGACCTTGACGCGCAAGTCGTGCACGGCGGCACCCTCCGGCAGCGGCAGCAGGTATTGCGCTTCGATCCAGCCATCACCGTGGTTGCTGAAACGTTGCTTGATGCTTGCTTCGGCGACCAGCCCACCGATCGCGTAGTGCACGTCGCTGGACAGTGCGACCAGCTCGAATCGTTCGCCATCCGCCGTCCGCGCGGTGATCGTGCCAAAGCCGCTTTCGGCCCGCGCCGAGGCGACGAAGCCGAGCAGCAGCACGAGGATCGCAAAGACCGTGCGCAGTGGCTCGAAACGGTGCTGCAGATCGGTGTCTTCTTCGCGCGGTGCATCTTTCATGGCGGATCTCCTCGGGGGTGCGCCGCCATTGCATTCCCGGATGGAGGCGTGACGGCGCGCGACGCCTGTCGCATTGCCGATGGCTTGTGGCCGTTTGCGGGCAATCGTGCCGTGCCGATTGCACCCGCGGCGGGGCGCTGCGTAAGCTCGACGCAACCCCGCCAACCGTACCCGCCCATGCCACGCAGCATCGCCATCGTCGAGGACGAACCCCTGATCCGCGCCAACTATGTCGAGGCCTTGACGCGCATCGGCTACGAAGTACGCGGCTACGCTTCGCGTCCCGAAGCCGAAGTCGCGTTCGCCCAGCGCATGCCGGAACTGGTCATCATCGACGTCGGGCTGGGTGACGAGCCCGAGGGCGGCTTCGACCTGTGCCGCAACCTGCGCGCGAAGGCGGCGACCCTGCCGATCATTTTCCTCACCGCGCGCGATTCGGATTTCGACGTGATCTCCGGCCTGCGCCTCGGCGCCGATGACTATCTGGCCAAGGACGTTTCGTTCCATCAACTCGCCGCGCGCATCAGCGCGCTGTTCCGGCGCATGGAAGCGCTGCGCAAGCCGGCACCGGCCGACAGCATCCACGAGCAAGGTCCGTTGCGGCTGGAAGCGGAACGCATGCGCATCTCGTGGAACGGCGAGGATGTGCCGCTCACGGTCACCGAGTTCTGGATGGTGCACACACTCGTGCGCTTTCCGGGACATGTGAAAAGCCGCGAACAGTTGATGCGCGATGCGCAGGTTGTCGTCGATGACGCGACCATCACCTCGCACATCAAGCGCATCCGTCGCAAGTTCATCGCCATCGATCCCGCATTCGATGCGATCGACACCGTGCACGGCGCGGGCTATCGATGGAAGGCGTGATCCGGCAGGCGTGCATCGTCGTCGTGCGGCGCATGCCGCCACGCCGCGCAGACTGAAGATCGACCATGTCCCTGCGTCTCAAACTGCTGTTCGTTGCCTTGTCGACCCTCAGTCTGCCGTGGGCCGGCTGGCAGTTCGTGCGGCAGACCGAAGCCGTGCTGCGCCAGGGGCAGGAACAAACCCTGCTGGCTTCGGCGAGCACGCTGGCGCGCGCACTCGATGCACTTGGCATCGTCACGCCGTCGACCGATGCCGCCCTGTACGTGCACGAGCGCACGGCGGTCATGCGCATCGACGGCTACGCGGATGACTGGCAGGCGTTCAAACCTTACGCGCAGGCGATCGGCCCCGCTGGCGATGCGGGAAAACTGCGCGTCATGCTCGCCGGCGACGCGCAATGGCTATACCTCTATGCGGTAGTGCGCGATGCGACACGTGCGCGCGCCGATGCCCGCGACACGGCGATCGGGCGCAGCGACTATCTCGAACTCGATCTCGTGCGTGGCGGAGAATCGCGTCGCTATCGCATCGCCAGCGCCGCGCCCGGCAGCTTCGATGCGCCAGCGCTGGGTATCGGCGGCGATTTTCCCGATCGGCTGCGTGGCGAATGGCAGGAAGACGGCTCCGGTTACAGCGTCGAACTGCGCCTGCCGCGTGCGATCGCGCCCGATCACATCGCATTCGATGTGCATGATTCAGCGGTGCCCGCCGCCCCGCGCAGCGAAGCGCTGGCCTTGCTCGGCTATAACGACGACATCGCGCGTGCGCTGGCGCGTCTCGCACCCGAGCAGGTGCGCGTACGCATGGTTTCCGCCGATGGCTGGCTGGTTGCGGCCGGCGGGTCCGTCGATGCATCGGCCCCGACCAGCGAAACACAAGGCTGGTTCGCTGGTTTCATCTATCGTCATCTGCTCGCGCCGGAAGCGGATCGGCGTGCATCCCGGCAGCCGTATGCGAATGCGCAGGGTGCTGTCGATGCGCGACTCGAAGGCGAGGATCTGTGGCAGGCACTTTCTGGCGTGCCGACGACGGCCTGGCGCGCGACCGATGGCGGCGGCGCGTTGCTGGTTGCCGCCGTTCCCTTGCGCAGTCGTGACTCGGCCAGCGGCGCACTCGTGCTCGAACAGGCGAATCCGGCGTTGCCGCTGCTCGCCAATCGCGCCCTGGTCAGCCTGCTCGGCGCCAGCCTGCTCGCCTTGCTGGTAACGGCGGCCTTGCTGCTGCTGTTCGGTGGCGTGTTGTCCTTGCGCATCCGCCGCCTGCGCAACGCCACTGAACGTGCCGTGCAGGCCGGCGGACGCCTGTCCGGGCCGTTGCCACTGGCCGATGCGCAAGACGAACTCGGTGACCTCGCGCGCAGTTTCGGACGCCTGTTCGACGAAGTCGGCGCGTACACGGACTATCTGCGAACGCTGGCCTCGAAGCTTTCGCATGAACTCAATACGCCGCTCGCGATCGTCAAATCCTCGCTCGACAATCTCGAACACCACGAGCTTCCGGATGGCGCGCGTGCCTATCTCTCCCGCGCCCGCGATGGCGCCGAGCGCCTCGGTACGATCGTGCGCGCCATGAGCGAATCGAGCCGCATCGAACGCGCGATCTCGTCGGCCGATGTCGAGGATTTCGATCTGCGCGAACTCGTCGCCGGTTGTGCCGAAGGCTATCGCGGACTGGCCGGATCGCGCGAAATCCGCGTGCACGTTCCAGCGCAAGCCATTCCGTTCCACGGCGCGCCCGAACTGCTCGCGCAGGCGCTCGACAAGCTGTTCGACAATGCGCGATCGTTCACGCCGGAACATGGCTGGATCGCACTCAGTCTCGAACGCACCGAAACCGCGGCGATCGTGCGCATGGCAAATAGTGGCCCGATGCTGCCCGAAGCGATGCAGGATCGGTTGTTCGACACGCTGGTCAGCCTGCGCGAACGCAGCCTGCGCGGAGCAGGCGAGACGCCACATCTCGGCCTCGGGTTGTATGTCGTGCGCCTGGTCGCCGAACTGCACCATGGCCATGCCAGTGCATGCAATCTTGCCGATTCAAGCGGCGTGGAATTCACCCTGCATCTGCAGGGAATGCCTCGTCGGAGAATGACCGGGAGCGACAACGATGCGTGATGCATGCAGACGGTTCATGGGATTGATCGCGCTCGCGGCCGGCGGCATGGCGAGTGCGCAGGTCGTGCCGGTCACCAGCGGCGAGGGCATGGACTATCAGCCCAGCGTGATCCGTTCGAGCGATGATGGTGCGCGCATCGTCGTGTTCGAGCGCTTGAACCCATCGACCCAGTCGGGCGATCTCTGGCTCACGCGTTCGAGTGACGAAGGCGAAAGCTGGAGTGAACCGGTCGAGATCATCGCCAGCGCCGCCAACGAACGCCATCCAGCCCTGCTGCAGGTCGGACCGTCGAGCTACGTGCTCTTTTACCTCAAGGGAACAGGTGCCACGTCGTCGTTCCGCATCTGGCGTGCGACCAGCAGCGACGGCATCGCGTTCACCGAGCACGCTGCGATCGATCTTGGTTGGAGTACGGGCGGCGAGATCAACCCGCATGTGATCCGGCACGCCGACGGCACGCTGACGATGAGCTACCAGAGGCTGGGAGGCAGCGCTCCGTTCGGAGCGGGATCGTATGTCGCGCAATCCACTGATTCGGGACTGACCTGGACCACGGCGCGCACGCAACTCGCGGCGTCGAGCCAGCTGCCGCGCATCACGTTCCGCGAAAGCGATGGCCTCTATCTCGCGAGTTACCAGACCGGCGGCACCGCCTTGCAGATGTGGGTCAAGACCAGCACCGACGTCCTCGACTGGAGCGCGCCCGCGCAGGGCTTCGCGACCAGCGGCAACAACCATGACTCGCTGCCGGTCGTCATGCCCGATGGTGCGTTCGCGCTGTTCTGGATCCGCGCGAGCGGCGGCCAGTTCGATATCGCGGTGCGTCGCTCGCTGGATGGCAGCAACTGGTCGCCGGCACTTGCAGTCACCACCAGCACGAACGCCGACGACGTCGAGCCGCATCCGCTGGTGGGGATATCCCCGGTATCGGTCGAGCTCTACTGGGGACGCAAGTCGCCGCTCGCGGGCAGCGACTACGACATCGTGCGTGATTCGAGGGTCACGGTGAACGATTTTGTGTTCGCTGACGATTTCGAGAGCTGAGTCTCGAGACGATCATGGCAGCGCGGCAAAATGCAACGAGCCCGTATCGTGGATACCACGCAGCCAGCCGCGATAATTCGGTGCCCCGCGTTGTTGGAACCTCTGAGCGATGCCCTGGACTATTCCGTCCGCGTCGAGCAAAAGGACCCTTGGCGCCGACTCATCCAGATCAAACTGGACGAGCATGCCGGGATTGCCGAAACGGTTGTCGATCTCCGTCAACTGGACATTTCGTGCGGCAAGATGACGCGATGTTGAGAAATCGAAGAGCCTGCCAAGCATTTGCGTTTCGGGCCACGCGTACATTGCGATGCCCCGATGTGAGAGCCCAGGCAGTACCGCCAGCATTTCTTCAGGAACATTCTCACCCATGGGCTCTGCGCGATCGAGAACGCCGATGGCGCCACCGAGGGCGACCTGCTCGGCGACCACGCGCATATTCACCGAGAGTTGATCCATCCAGAACTGGCTTGGCCCCATGAGGACAGCAACTGCCAGGGCCGCCCATGCTGCCTTGCGTGGGGAGCGAAGCTGCAATAGCGCCGCTGTCAGCAATCCACTCCAGAACAGGCTCGACCATACGAGGTAGCGCGTCGCCTGGATCTGTCCTGGGAACTCATCGAAGTAATCGAGGCGTGACAACACGACGGCGCCGCCCACGGCCAAAGCAAACATCGCGATTCCAAGAGCTACGCGCTGTCCACCAGCGGTCGAACCCGAATCGCGAAACGCGCGCCATGAGAGCAGCGAGAATGCGCAGATTCCGGTCAGGCCGATCATGATCTGAGGCATTCGGGTATCACGGATGCTGCCGAATACCGAAGTCCAGGTTCCTGCCACGAGACTCGCGCTTTCACGCAATGCGCCGCTTGGCAGGCGTGCGGCAATATCGCTATCGAGCAGCGGCCAGAACACATATACAAATGGGGCGGCCAGCCAGTGCAGCCATACCTGCCCTTGTGCGACAGGTTCGAGGCGAATTGTCGAAGTCGTCGCATCAAGCTTGCCGAAAACGTAGCCGACCAGCGCGAGTCCGAGGAAGAAGATGACAATAATCCAGCTTCGAACAGACGCCTGTCGTAGCCCCAGAACGAACAGCAGGGCAGGAAATGTGGCGATGCCACTCCCGAAAGAGAACGTCGCAAGCACTGCACAAGCCGAGGCTAGCGCGATGCGTCGACTCTCGCCTGTGCGCATTTCGCATGCAGCCAGAACGATCGCGGTGAACGCGAAGAGCGTCACCATGTAGGCGTGAATCGATTCGCTCGAATGCGTGAGTACGCGCTCGTTGCCTAGCCAGAACACCCCAAGTGCCACTGCGAAAATGGCTGCCCGGCGCTGCGAAGCGTTCTTCATGCCACGTCCGATTGCTGCCGCGACAACCGCGAAACTTCCAATCGCGCAAAGCATCGCGATACCGATCAGAAGATTCTGATCGCCCTGCATCCAGTAAATATCAGCGATGCGCGCCCAATTGGGCAGCACCTCATGATGGCCGTTCTCGGTCGCGAGAACGTTCCATGGGAAAGCGCGGGACAGAAGATTTCCGTAAAACCGCCATTGGTCCGCATAGGGTACGCGAGGCGATCGCATCCACATGGCGGCGAGTCCTGCAACAACGTATGCGATGAGGGTGAAACCAATGGCGAAGTCCAACCATCGTGCTCGTTCCATCGATTCTTCAAGCTTGCGTTGCATATCGAGCTCGCCTTCTAGCTTGCATTGCCGGTCGCACATTCTGACAGAGCATGCGAGCCATAGACTTCGGGCTGTCGCTTGATGTCTGGATTTCATCAGGCAGTGAACACGCGTGTGCAATCGTTGGTGTCTCTGACATACGCATTGGATACCGATGCCCTTTCGCGTCATTCCCGTTACGCGAAGAAACCTGCAGCCCGGATCCTCAGCTACACACTGCATGATTTGAAACCGCCAATTCTTGAATGGCCGGTCGTCCCAGCACAGATCCGGATCCAGGAATAGCGCTTCGCTCCGGCTTGCGCCGGGACGAAGAGCAGGGATTGATGAGCGCCTCCGGCTTGATCCGCTTCGCTGCTGAAAAGCCGCCGGAATGACGGGAATGAAGTTCTTCAGAGGTTCCGGCCTGGTTGAGAGTCAGGGTCAATCAAGTGAAGAAATCCTCGCAACGATGAACGCGGCGTGGTTATGCGTTCACGTCGCTGTTGCGCTTCCCAAAGCCCTGCTATCTTCGCGAACTCTCGCTTCAGAGCCACAATCGACGTGATTACCCAGGAACAATTCAACGCACTTGCCGCCGAAGGCTACAACCGTATTCCGGTCGCGCGCGAAGTGCTTTCGGATCTCGATACACCGTTGTCGGTGTATCTGAAACTGGCCGACGGTCCGTATGCCTACCTGTTCGAATCGGTCGAAGGCGGCGAGAACTGGGGGCGCCATTCGATCATCGGGCTGCCATGTCGGCGCGTGTATTCGTTGCGCGACAAGACGCTCAGTATCGAGGATCTCGGCGAAGTCGTCGAAACCCGGGAACTGGCCGATCCGTTCACCGGGATCGAAGCGCTGCGCCAGCAGTTCCGCGTGCCGCAACTGCCGGACATGCCGGCGTTCACGGGCGGGCTCGTTGGCTATTTCGGTTTCGAGACGATCGGCTGGATCGAGCCGCGCTTCGCGCGCAATGACAAACCCGATCAGCTCGGCACACCTGATGCGTTGCTCATGCTGAGCGAGGAAGTCGCTGTTTTCGACAACCTCAAGGGACGCCTCTATCTGATCGTGCATGCCGATCCATCGCAGCCGCAGGCCTACGCGCGTGCGCGCCGCCGGCTTGATGAACTCGTGTTCCGCCTGCGTCACTCTGGATCCGGCTATCCGGAAACGATCGACCCGAAGCCGCTCGATGAAGCCGATTTCGTTTCCGGCTTCACGCGTGAAGGATTCGAGGACGCGGTGCGCCGCGCGCAGGAATACATCCGCGCCGGCGATATTTTCCAGGTCGTGCTGTCGCAACGCCTCAGCGTTCCGTTCCGCGCACGCCCGGTGGATGTCTACCGCGCACTGCGCTCGCTCAATCCGTCGCCGTACATGTATTTCATCGATCTCGGAAAAACCCAGATCGTCGGCTCATCTCCCGAAATCCTCGTGCGCCAGCAACACGGAAAAGTCGTACTGCGCCCGATCGCCGGCACGCGCCCGCGCGGCGCCACGCACGAGGAAGATATCGCGCTGGAAGCCGAACTGCTCGCCGATCCAAAAGAGCGCGCCGAGCACCTGATGCTGATCGATCTCGGTCGCAACGACATCGGTCGCGTCAGCACCATAGGAAGCGTTCGCCTCACCGAAAGCTTCAGCATCGAGCGCTACTCGCATGTCATGCACATCGTCAGTCAGGTCGAAGGCGATCTGCAGCCGCAGCTCAACTACATGGATGTGCT
>JBEBXZ010000025.1:0-9569 GCA_040391335.1 Dokdonella fugitiva
GAAGACAACACGAAGTTCGCGGTCAATATCGCGGTCTATGCCTTGACCAACTGACACCGCCGAGACGGGAAACTGAATTCGGGATCACGAAAAGTTCGCTTCCGGGCAGGCCTTAATATTTGACGTTGCATGGTCACGTGGTAACGCCGTGCTCGTCGAGCATGGCCTGTTCAACCCGGTGTAGCAGGTCGGCGGGTTCGTAGCCCAAGGCCCGTGCCAGCAGGATGAATTCCGGCACGTCCAGCCGGCGTTCGCAGCGTTCCACTTTCGACACGAACGACTGCGGCTTGTGCAGCTGCGCGGCCAGTTCCTGCTGCGTGATTCCTGCGTCGAGGCGCGCCTGCGCCAGTACGGCGGCGAATCGCTGGTAGTGCTGGCTGTGTAGGGAACGCACGGAGGCGAGGTTTGAACCAAGGCTTGCGGAGCGGCCATGGTTGAACCCGTTTGCGGATAATCCCAGTTTGGGTTAAAAGGTGCGATGCGAGCCAAGCAGCGTTCACCATGGCCGGCGTCAACGCCACTGCGCCATTGCCGCCGGATTGAAAACGTCAGAGGAAGGACTCCGCCATGAATGATTCGATCTTTATTCATCCGCTCCGCCATTTCGCCATCGCCGTCGCTTCGCTGCTCCTGGCGTTTCCATCGCCGGTGTCGGCCCAGCCGCCGCTACCCGACCTGATCTTCCGCAACGGCTTTGATCCGGCCAATCGAGCGCCGGTCGCCGATCCCGGCAACAACCAGTCGGCCACGGTCGGCACGCCGTTGTTGCTCGACGGCAGTGGCTCGTCCGATCCGGACGGTGATACGTTGAGCTTCGGCTGGTCGGTGATTCAGCGCCCTGCCGACAGTGGTGCTGACCTATTTGACGGCGATCAGATCGGGCCGACCCTGATTCCGGATCGGGCGGGCGTCTATGTCGTGCAACTGGTCGTTTTCGACGGTGAGTTGCTCAGCGCGCCGACGACGATCAGCGTCACCGCCAGCGGTGATCTGTCCGACAGCGCCCTGATCGGACCGGCTGGCGGCGCGGTCGGACTGCCTGACGGCGCCAGCGTGCTGGTTCCGCCGGGTGCATTGGACAGCGCCGTCACCATCGCCATCGCCGAGATCGCTCTGCCGTCCGGGGCGATCCTGCCGCCGACCGGTGTGCTGGCCGGCAGCGTCTACAATCTGACGCCGAACGGGCAGGTTTTCGACCGACCCGTGCAGATTGTGGTTCCCTACGATCCCGGTCTGCTGCCACCCGACTACAGCGAAGGTGCGATCTCCATCTACCGTCACGAAAGTTGGCCCGAGTTCAACATGGTCGGCAGCGAGCACGGCGATGAAGATGCGCACAGCAGTGGCCAAGTGCACCATCCAGACAATCGGCTCAACGCGATCCTGAGTTCGACCTTCTCGAGCTATGCGGCGGTTGGCGTGCGCAGATCGACGCAGTTCACGCCGGTGACGCTGTCCACGACCGATGCCAGTGTCATCGTGCGCCGGCCGCCGAACCTGCGCATCACCCGTCCGGTCAATCAAAATTGCATGGCGCCGGGGGGCGTCCCCAACAACACTCAGACCAATCTCACTCCCCGGACAGTTGGTCAGATTGCCGGCATCATCATCCATAGCACCAACAGCGGGAACGTCCGACGCAACTTCGAGGATGAACTCGGCTGGGGTGCGGACGACTGCAACCAGAACCTCGCCCACTACTACATCAACCGCAGCGGCGATATCTACCAGGTGGTCGATGACCTGCGCATAACCTTCCACGTTGGCAATGGCAACTTCGGGTTGAGCAATACCACTACCATCGGTATCGAGCTGTTCCACAATGTCGGTGAGCCCTACGACGGTCGACAGATCGCCGCGATGATCAGACTGGTCGATTACCTGACGTCGGTGCATACCCTTCCGAGGCCACAGCGCGACCCGGCTACCGGCATCATCAGCCGCAACCGGGTGCTCATCAGTTTGGGCGGGGAGAGGGTGATTGCCCACACAGAAGCCATTACCGACAAGTGTGATCCCTCCGGTACATTTATGGATTCCGGCATCATTAAGCCCGAATATGGGCTCATTCGTTGCCGGCACCAAACGGATCCGAGAGTTCAGCCCGTCTCGCTTTCCGTAGGCAATTCACGCGCCCCAGCCCTGATGGACCTCCTTCTCGATTCGATCGCGGTGCTGGCGCGCGACAGCCAGCACACCGGCATCATCAATACCCACGGCGGGGATTCCTTCGGCGTCGCTGCCGCGGGCGCGGCCGGTGCGATCACGATCCGCGAGGACGCTGCCCTCGTCGGTACGACCATCGGTGTTGCCGAACGCACGCAGTGGGAGGAGAACGAGCCGACCCTGCTCGGTCCGGGACCATTGATCGTCGCTCCGGGCGCCACGATGAACCTGACCGGTCCGACGCGCGAATACACCGACGTCATCGTGGCCGGCACCTTGAGCGTCACCGGAGACCTTGAGCTGCACGTGACGGGCAGCGTCTACGTTTCGCCGCTCGGCAAGGTCATCCTGCGCAATGGTCGCAACGGTGCCGACCTGACCGTGTACTCGCGCGGCACCCCGGTGCTGCAGGGGCTGATCGACGCACGTGGAGAAGATGGCGTGACGAGCGATCCGGTGGGTGGCAATGGCGGCAACGTCAGCTTCATCTACGCCGCCCCGGGCATCCTGCTGGTGCCCACCCTCTATGCGCGAGGCGGCGATGTCGATACGGCCAACGTCGCCCTTCCTGGCGGTGGACCGACCGGCGGGCAGGGCGGCGCCATCACGATCGAAGCCGGCGACAGTCACGTGTTCCTGGGTGGCGGGGTCGGCCCGGTCGTCGGCGCTACGCGTGTCCCCACGTGGCGCTCTGCTGCCATCGATCCGCTGCTGCTGACCGAGCGCTGGGGCGGCGACTATCTGCCGCCTGCGCCACCGTCCTTCCTTTCCAGCTTTGGAACCACGCTCCCCGCGAACGGTGTCCGACCACCGCTGCAATGGAGTGCCAATCAGGCAGGGTTCGCACGCGGCCTGGTGACGACCGGCGGGATGGGTGGCACGGGTCAGACCACCTCGGCCAGCCAGCACGGTGGCCCGGCCGGTCACGGCGGTGACATTCAGATCATGCTGAACGCCACGGCGCTGCTGACGTTCCGCGACATCGACGTCGTCACCGGCACCGAGTTCGAAACCCTGACCCACCGCTTCACCCTGCCGCCGCCAGCATCTGGCGGCCAGCGCCTGGTGTGTACGGCATCGGGGGCGCATGGCGGGTTTGGGCAGAACGCCGGTAGCCGGGGTGGTGACGGGGGAGCCGGCGGCAACGCCGGTGCCATGACCGTGACCGGTGGCGTGCTGACACCGGTACCGACGAACTTTGTTGATCGCTATACGATCCAGGCCTTCCCCTCGGGGCAGGCACTGACCACGGCGGATGACTCATGTTCGCGCGGCAGTACGAATATCGGCCAGATCATCGAAGCCCGTTCCGCCAGCACCGTGCCGTTGTATCGTCTGCGTCTGAACACCAGTCGCACCGCCCTGCTCGGCGGGCAGGGCGGCATTCCGAGCGGCCGTAGCACCGCAGGGTATCCTGGCGACGTCGGGCCGGCTGGAGCACCGGCCGCTATTTCGGGATTACCCACGCAATGAACGCATTCATCCTGCATCAGCATCAACGATTCTTCCTCGCTGCACTGATGAGGGTCGCCCTGCTTTGTGGGGGGCTGACGGCCGGTGTCGGATGGGCCGGTGAAATGTTCGAGCCGAACGAGGAGTCATCCGCGGCTGACGTGCAAATCCAATTGGGTGAATGGAGCAACGACCTACCGCCCGGCACCAGCCTGATCGTCCCGGGAGGTGCCTTCATCAATAATGGCTTTCCAGCTTTGTCAGCGGATCGCAAGAGGATTGCCTTGCTCTACCATGCGGGCCATCCGCTGGTCGAGGGTTATCCGACGCTCGACATCTATTTGACCTCGACGTTGGTATTGCAGAGGCGAATCGAGTTCATTCCGAAGCCTGATCCTGCACTTGATCCCAGTCCGAGAAGCCCGGAAGTGCTGAAACAGATCAGGCTTCGACTGATCGAAGTCAACCGCAATCTTGCCCAGGGCGGCTTTCGGCCAATACCTTTGTTGTTCGACTTCACAAAGCAAAAGTTATATGCACCTATAGAAAATCTCGATAAACGGATCGCATTCACTGCAAGAGGAGAGATATCCGTCTTGACGATCACTTCTTTGCTCACCAAGAGGGTCGAACTGGAGATGGAGATGCCGACTATTCCTGTATTCCAGGACTCTAGCGACCCTGATAATGATTGCGTCGTACAGGGAGGGGTTCTTCAGGGTTGGTACGATAAAAATCAGAAGGTATATGTATTGCGCATGCATCTTGGTGGTGGCCGTGATGGCTGTGAATTGCCCGAACAATGGCTGCTCAAGCGTCAGCGGTAGTTGCTGCAGGGTTTGGTAGGCCTCGTTAATGGGCATTCTGTCGATGTCAGGCCACCCAGTGCGCCGACAACTATTTCGGACCGACATGCGTAACGAATGCATCTATCCATGAACGATTCGTCCTCATCACGCCGATGAATGCCGCCCTGCCATGGGTGCCGGTGGCTGGTATTTTTTGTGCCAACGAGACGATCGCATCAGCCTGATCACCAGCGAAGGGGCGATCAACAGGCGAGAGGATCATCCGGATTCGTCGACGGGCCAATGACGTTGTACACGTGCGCGAGCCGCGAATGGTGACGATGATGTGCGCAGGTTCCAGCGGATTCGCACGATGAACGATGTAGCGACAGAACACGGCATTCAGCAGCAGATCGAACGCCTTGGTCGCCTCCGCGACTCGATCGCGCAGGCCATCGTTGGCCAGGATCTCGTCGTCGAACAATTGCTGATCGGCCTGCTTGCTGGTGGACATTGCCTGCTCGAAGGCGCGCCGGGTCTGGGCAAGACCCTGCTCGTGCGCTCGCTCGGCGAAGCGCTCAAGCTCGAATTCCGCCGCATCCAGTTCACTCCCGATCTGATGCCGAGCGACATCCTCGGCACGGAAATCCTCGAAGAGGATCACGGCACCGGCAAGCGCTATTTCAAGTTCCAGAAGGGCCCGGTGTTCACCAGTCTGCTGCTCGCCGACGAATTGAACCGCACGCCGCCGAAGACCCAGGCCGCGCTGCTCGAAGCGATGCAGGAACACACGATCAGCTACGCGGGCACGACCTATCCATTGCCCGAGCCGTTCTTCGTGCTGGCCACGCAGAACCCGCTCGAACAGGCCGGCACCTATCCCTTGCCCGAGGCGCAGCTCGATCGCTTCCTGCTGCATATCCGCGTGGACTATCCGAGCGAGATCGAGGAACGCGCGATCCTCTCGCGCACCACGGGCAGCGCAGGCGGAAAGGCCAGTGAAGTGATGGATGCGAGCGAGGTGATCGCCCTGCAAAAACTCGTGCGCGAGGTGCACGTCGGCGATGACCTGCTGACCTGGATCACGCGACTCGTGCGCGCATCGCGTCCGCAGGACAGCACGATCAGCGAGGTGCGCGAATGGGTGCGCTGGGGCGCGGGTCCGCGTGCCGGGCAGTCGCTGGTGCTTGCCGCGAAGGCACGCGCCTTGATCCACGGCCGTCTCGCTGCGACGCGCGAGGACGTCAAGGCGCTGGCTTCGCCGGTGCTGCGTCATCGCCTGCTGTTGTCGTTCGCCGCCGAGGCCGAAATGCGCAGTACCGGTGACGTGATCGACGTCCTGCTGCGCTCGGTTGCGTTTCCCGCCTGAGCGCACGCATGACGATTCCACCCGAATTGCGTGCGCGGCTCGCCGATCTGCGCCTGTCGTCGCGCGCTGCCGCGCGTGCGGGCGGCATTGGCCAGCATGCCAGCCGCAATCGCGGTACGGGTCTGGAATTTTCCCAGTATCGCGGCTACGAACCGGGCGACGAACCGCGACGGATCGACTGGAAACTGTATGCGCGTTCGGATCGCTACTTCGTGCGCGAATCGGAGCGCGACAGTCCGCTGATCGTATGGATCGTCGTCGACGCCAGCGCCTCGATGGCGCACGGCGATGCCACGCGTGCGGATCCATCCAAACTCG
The DNA here is from genome assembly GCA_040391335.1 of Dokdonella fugitiva. Classification (GTDB taxonomy): domain Bacteria; phylum Pseudomonadota; class Gammaproteobacteria; order Xanthomonadales; family Rhodanobacteraceae; genus Dokdonella; species Dokdonella fugitiva_A. The sequence continues at coordinate 6,094 of JBEBXZ010000025.1, forward strand.
GCGCGGCGAAACTGCTCGCCGCATGCACGATTGAAATCGCGCTGCGCCAGGGCGATCGCTTCGGCCTGATCGGATTGTCGGGGCAGGGCGCTGCGTTCGTCGGCGAGAGCAGCGGCGCACGTCAGCGCGATCGTTGCCTGCTGGAACTGGAACGCATGAGCGCCAGCGGCGAATTGCCGGGCGAAGCGCAGACACGACCGCTATGGGAGCGCGTGCAGCCCGGTGCGCTGGTGATCTTTCTTTCCGATGGTTTCGACGAGCGCCTGACCACGCTCGCACTGCGTCTCGCCGCGGCGCGGCGCGAGGTGTTGTCGATCCAGTTGCTGAGTGTTGCGGAACGCGATTTCCCGTTCAGGGGCGGCCATCGATTCGTCGATCCGGAAACCGGCGCCGAATTGCTGGCCGATGCAAAAGCGGCGCGGCAGGCATTCCTCGAACGCTTCGGCGCAGCACGCGCAGAACTCGCCCGGCGCATGACGGCGACAGGCATTCGACACACGGAACATGTGCTCGACGAGCCGCTCGATGCGCCATTGCGACGCTTGTTCGGCAGCAATGCCGGAGTGCGCCGCGCATGAGTTTCGGTCTGCTCCTGCCGCTGGGCCTCGCCGCACTCGCGGCGTGGATACTGCCCTTGCTGATCCATCTGATTCGCCGTCCAGCGGATCACGTCATCATCTTTCCCGCGATGCGCTGGTTGTCCGCAGCCGTGCGTCCGCGCCGTCGCCCGCGTTTCGACGATCCCTGGCTGCTCCTGCTGCGCCTGCTGCTGCTTGCCGCGATCGCCTTGCTGATCGCGCAACCGTTCGTCACGGGCGCATGGCATTCGCCGCGTACCTGGGTGCTGGTTTCGAGCGAAGCCGGGTTCGCCGATCCGCTTTCGCAGCCCCATGATCAGAACGCGCAGTGGCGCTGGATCGCACCGGGTTTTCCGCCGATCGACATGCCGCGCCCCTCCGCCGGACAGCCACTCGCCAGCCTGCTGCGCGAGTTCGATGCGGGACTCGATGCGCGCGATGCGCTGGTCGCTGTCGTTCCGCAGGTGCTCTCCGGGCTCGACGGCGAGCGCCTGCAACTCAGGCATGATATCGACTGGCGCATCGTCGGGTTGCGCGCATCGGAAACGCCGCCAGAGACGAATCCGCAGCCCACGCATATCGCCTTGCGTCACGCCGCCGATGCGCAGGATGCGCTGCGCTATCTGCGCGCTGTCGTGGCCGCATGGAATACCGCGGATCCAGCGAGTCACCTCGTTGACGAGCAGTTGTCAGATGCCGCCATCAGCGCACAGACGCAATGGCTGATCTGGACGGATGGCCCCTTGTCGGCGGCGGCCGCAGCCTGGGTAGCGCAGGGCGGGGTCGCGCTCGTCGTCGATCCGGCGGATGCGACGGGTCTGCCCTTGTGGCGGAACGCAGCCGGAGACGTGCTGGCTCGCACCAGGTCCATCGGCGAAGGCCGCGTGATCGTGTTGCAGAAGGCGCTCGATCCCGCGGTGTTTCCCGAACTGCTCGATGCGACATTCCCCATGCAGTTGCGGCACATGCTCGTGGCACGGGAGCCTGCGCCGGACCGCGCTTTCGCCGAGTCGATGATCCCGCTCAAGCTCGATCAGGCTCCGACAGCGCGTGCCGAATCGCTGGCACCCGCCCTGATCATTCTGGTCGCCGTGCTGTTCCTGCTGGAACGCATGCTCGCGACCCGTCGACGGATCGGCACATGAGCACACCGGTCCTGTCCACGCTGCAAGCGCGGGTCCGGCGCCGGCGCATGCTCGGTGCATTGGGCTGGATGCTGCCGCCGGCTGCGGCGATCGGGTTCGGCCTGTTCTGGCACGGCTTGCCGCTGCCGGCTTTCGTGTTCGCGATGCTCGGGTTTCTCGCCATTGCCTGCGGCCTGCTGCGCGAGATTCGCGGTGTGGACAGGAAAGCCATCGTGCGCGCCCTCGATTCCGCACTGCCGAATCTGGACGACAGCACCGATCTTCTGTTGCACAAAGAAGCACAACTGTCCGCATTGCAGCGCCTGCAACGCGCACGCGTCAGCGCGCGACTGGGCAGCACGCCGCTGCCGGATCTCAGGCCGGCATGGCCGTGGATGCGCATCGCGCTGGCCTGGGGCGCGGCGCTCGTGCTCGTTCTTGTCCCCGTGTACTGGCCGCTGCCGCAGGCATTGGTCGCCGGGCCTGAAACCGGAAACGCAGCGGATGCCGTGATCACGACGAATGCCGGGACGGTTCTGCAGTCGGCGCATCTGCGCATCGAAAGTCCCGGCTACACAGGGCTCTCGCCACGTGATGAGACGACGCTGGATGCCGCGTTTCCGGCGGGCTCCAGCCTGCAGTGGAACGTACGTTTCGACAGCGAAGCGGCTGCAGTCCATCTCGAATTCCACGATGGCGAGCGCCTGCCGCTGATTTTTGATGGAACGCAATGGCAAGGGCAACGCACGCTGGTGGAATCCTCGCTGTATCGCATCGTGCTGGAGGGCGCGCCACCTCTTTCCGAAAATCGCCTGTATCGACTCGATGCGATCGTTGATACGCCGCCCGAAGTGCATGTCATCGAACCCGATCGCAGCCTGAGCATCGTCGAGGACACGCAGCGATCCTGGAACGTCTCGTTCGAAGCGAACGACGACTACGGCATCGCCGACGCGCGACTGGCGATCACCCTGGCGCAGGGCAGTGGCGAGCAGGTCACGGTGAAGGAGCAGGCAATCACGCTGCGCGCGGAAGCTGGCGGTGATACGCGACACCGGCGCTATCGGCATCGCCTCGATTTGCAGGCACTGGGTTTCGCGCAGGGCGATGACGTGATCGTGCGGTTCGTCGTCAGCGATACGCGCCAGCCGCAAGCGAACATCACGCGCAGCGCGAGTTTCATCCTGCGCTGGCCGGCAGACGTCTCGGCCGAGGCCGAGGGCATCGATGGCGTCGTGCAGAAAGCATTGCCGGCGTATTTCCGCAGCCAGCGCCAGATCATCATCGACAGCGAGGCCTTGCTCGCCGGGAAGTCGACACTCGATGCCGCGAAGTTCGCCGCGCGCTCCGACGCGATCGGTGTCGACCAGAAGATCCTGCGCCTGCGCTACGGGCAGTTCCTCGGCGAGGAGTTCGAAACCGGTGGTTCCGGGAAACCGAAGCCCGCGTCGGATGCCCATTCCGCCGCACACGACGATGCTGGAAACGATCACGATCACGACGCAGCAGAAAAAACCGAATCCGAAGGGCATGACCACGATGACGGCCACGAGCATGCGGCCAGCACGTTCGGCAATGCGGGGGACATCGTTGCCGAATACGGGCACACGCACGACCATGCCGAGGCGGCGACCTTGCTCGATCCCGAGACGAAGAAGATCCTCAAGGCCGCACTGGCCGAGATGTGGCAGGCGGAACTGCATCTGCGCCTCGCCGATCCAGCGCAGGCGCTGCCCTATGAGAACCGCGCGCTTGGCTACATCAAGCAGGTGCA
>JBEBXZ010000026.1:0-9522 GCA_040391335.1 Dokdonella fugitiva
ATCCCTGGATTCTATCCATCGTGCTGGCTGGCGTCCTCGGCATTGCGGCGCCGGCGCAGGCCGCGTCGCCCGCGCCTGCCGATCCGATCGAACTGTCGCTGCGATCGGAAGACTATCCGCGTGCCGAGAAACTCGCGCGCGCGCAACTGGCCGCCAGCGAACGTCGCCACGGCAAGGATTCCATGCAGGCCCTGCTTTCGATCGATCGGCTGGTCGACGCGTTGCTCGACGGCGAGCGCCTGGAAACGCCCGACCTGCAGGCGTTGATCGAGCGCGAAATCGATCTCGCGCGGAAGCTGGCGGGTGATGAATCGGGAGCGCATGCGCGTGGCCTGCTGCGCAAGGCGAACCTGCTGCGCTCGCGCACCGAAACATCCGCGTCCGTCCCGATCGCGGCGAACGCAGCCGCCATCGGAGCGCGCGTGCTTGCTGCGGACGACCTCGATCGGGCGGAGCTCGACCTCGTCGCCGGCAGCAACCTCTACTTTCTCCAGGACCAGCCGGCACAAGGCGAAGCGATGGTCGTTGCAGCCCTGCACCGACTGCAGCGGGCCCCGGTCGAACGCCCGCGCGCACTCGCCAGGGCCATGCGGCAAGTCGTAAGGATCGATCTCAACAGCCAGCGCGGCGGGGAGACGCTCCGCGCCGCGCGCGAATACGAAACCTATACGCGCGAGACATTCGGCGCAGCCAGCGCGCGCCATGGCGAAGCGATGAACTGGCTGGGCTTCAGCCTGTGCGAATCGGGCCAATACGGCGCCGGCCTCGAAACGCTTCGGGAAAGCATCGCCCTGCTCGAAAAAACCCGCCCCTACCGGCAGCAGCTGCACGTGGAAGCGCTGAACAACCTGGCGCAGCGCCTGAGCATGCTGGGGGATTTCACGCGCTCGAAAACGGAATACCTGCGCGCACTGGCGATCGAGGAAAGGAAAACCACCGGCAACGGCGGCCTGTACGGCCTGCTGCTGAATGGCCTTGCGGTCCTGTACGCACGACAAGGGGACACGCAAATGGCGGCGGCGTATCTCGCGCGCGCGTTGCCGGTCTATACGCGCGTATTCGGTGCCGACAGCCGCTCGGTCAGGCTGATCGAGGACAACATGGCGTCGGCGCTACTGGCGAACGGCCGGGTCGACGAGGCCGCCGCGCTTCTGGAGAAGCGCGTCGGCAGCTACGAGGACAATCCTGCCACGATCTCCGGCAAGCGTCCCTTGTTGTCCTACGCCAATCTTGCGATCGCGCGGCTGTGGCAACGCCGCTATGCCGAAGCGGAGTCGCTGTATCGACGCTTCCTGAGCCTGCTCGGCGACGGCCACGATTTCCAGCGGATCAACCCGCGCGATGCTGCCGGTCTCGCCGCCGCGTTATGGGGCCAGGGTCGTCATCGCGACGCCCTCGCGCAGATCCGGATCACTCGCCAGTCCGCAGACCGGATACGTCGCAACGCACTCGACCAGCTCAGCGAACGCCAGTTGCTGGCGTTCGACCGTGGCGACGATGGCGGCCTTGCGGTCGCCATCGCTGCCGCCAGCCACGATCCCGCCATGATCGGCGAAGCCTGGCAATCGGTGCTGGAGACGAACGGTTTCATCACCCGGGCCATGGCCATGCGCATCGCCCTGGCCGCGCTGCAACGCACGCACGCCGGCCTGTGGCAGGAATGGCGCGAGGCGAACACGGCATTGTCCACCGCGCGCATCGGCGCGACCAAGGCACCATCCGCTGCCGCGATTGCCGCAGTCGACCAGGCGCAGGACGAGCTCGATCGCGTCGAACGCCAACTGGCCAACGCTGACACTGCCGAAGGACGAGTCCTGCTCACCGAGCAAAGCGATCTGGCCACCGCCGTCGCCGGCCTGCCCGACGATGCGGTTCTGGTCCGCTATCTCGAAGTGTCGGACTACTCGCCGGATCACTATCAGCGCAACACGGCCTCCGCCGGGGCCCGCTTGTATGCACTGACCCGCACGCGCACCGAACCGGCGCGCGTGATCGATCTCGGCCCGCTGCAGGAAATCGCCACCGGCGTCGAGGCGTGGTACGCATCGGCATCGAAGGCAGGAACCGTCGCCGATGAAACTGCAGCGAAGATGCTGCGTCGTCGCCTGCTCGATCCGCTGGCCCTGGGCGGGAGCAGCCGGCGCCTGTTCGTGATTCCGTCGGCGACGCTGAGCCGCCTGAACTTCGCGGCGCTGGTCGGCGAAGACGGCCGCTATCTCGTCGAAGCCGGTCCGACCTTCCACCTGCTCAATCACGAACGCGAGTTGCTGCTGCCGGGCGCGGGCCCCAGGGTGAAAGGCTTGCTGCTCGCCGGCGCCGCGGCGAATGAGGGCATGCCGGCGCTGAACGACGAACGGAACCCAGTGATGCGCGCGGCTTGCCCGGATCTCGGCGCGGAATCGTTCGGCCCCTTGCCGGGTGCGGCCGGCGAACTGGCTGCGCTGCGCGAACTGGCGCGCGATCGCGCCGGAAGCATCGCGATGATCAGCGGCGCCAATGCGACCGAAACCGCCGTGCGCGCAGCGATGCCGGGCAACTCGATCATCCACCTCGCCACGCATGCGTTCGCGTTCGGCGACCACTGTGCGACCGGCGAAGCGTTGCGCAGCATCGCGCTGGATCTGCCGCAAACCGACGGCAAGCCGGCCGACGTCGACAACCTGCCGACCCTGTCCGCGCTCGCGTTCCTGCCGGGTGGAGGCGCAACAGGCGACGACGGCCTGTTGACCAGCGAAGAGATCGCGACGCTGAACCTGTCCGCGGCCGACTGGGTCGTGCTGTCCGCCTGCGAGACCGCGCTCGGCAAGGTGCAGGGTGGTGAGGGCGTGTTCGGCCTGCGCCGCGCGTTCCGTCTCGCTGGCGCGCGCACGGTGGTGATGAGCCTCTGGAAGGTCGAGGACAAGGCCACCGCCGAATTCATGCGCGAGCTGTACAAGGCGCGCCTGGTCGATGGCCGCGACACCCCGGACTCGATGCAGTCGGCGATGCGCGCGATGCTGCAGGCGCGGCGCGCGCGCGGCGAATCCGTCCACCCGCTGTACTGGGCGGGCTTCGTCGCAGCGGGCGCCTGGCGTTAGGAGAGCGACATGCACCCCCGGGAGATGCCGCACCTTCGCCGAGAATTGGGTCCCGGCCTGCGCCAGGGCCGCGGTTATCCAGGGATTGGCGGTTTCAAATCATCTGGCGCGAAGCTGGGGATCCGGGTCAATCAGGTCGCGTAATGGCACGGCAGGAGAGCGGAGCCTGAAAGCAGGCGGCCGCTCTCGGCCACGGCAAGGCGCTTCAGATCACACCGAGCTTCCTGCCGACCTTGATGAAGGCATCGACGGCGCGATCGATCTGCTCCGATGTGTGTGCGGCGCTCATCTGGGTGCGGATGCGCGCCTGGCCTTGCGGCACGACCGGGTAGAAGAAGCCGATCACATAGATTCCTTCCTCGAGCAGTTCGCTGGCGAACTGCTGCGCGAGCTTCGCGTCATGCAGCATGACTGGCACGATCGCATGATCGCCCGCGCGCAGGTCGAAACCGGCTTCGCTCATGCGCGCGCGGAAATGGCGCGCATTCGCTTCGACGCGATCACGCAGTTCGGTCGAGCGCGAAAGGATCTCGAACACCTTGATGCTGGCCGCAACCAGCGGCGGTGGCAGCGTGTTCGAGAACAGGTACGGGCGCGAACGCTGGCGCAGCATGTCGATGATTTCGCGGCGTCCGGTCGTGAAGCCACCCGAACCGCCGCCGAGCGCCTTGCCGAGCGTCGAGGTATAGATATCGACTTCCGACATGACGTCGTGCAGTTCCGCCGAGCCGCGACCGGTCGGGCCGACGAAGCCGGTCGCATGCGAGTCATCGACCATCAGCAGCGCGCCGTATTTCTTCTTCAACGCGACGATCTCGTCGAGCTTGGCGATGTAGCCATCCATCGAAAACACGCCATCGGTCGCGATCAGGCGCGTGCGCCTGCCCTGCGATTCGATCAGGTGCTTCTCGAGTTCTGCCATGTCGCCATTCGCGTAGCGGCGGCGCTCGGCCTTGCTCAGGCGGATGCCGTCGATGATCGAGGCATGGTTGAGCGCATCGGAAATCACCGCATCCTGATCGGAGAGGATCGTCTCGAACAATCCGCCGTTGGCATCGAAGCAGCTTGTATAGAGGATCGTGTCGTCGGTGCCGAAGAACTCGGAGATCTTCGCTTCGAGCTGCTTGTGCAGATCCTGCGTGCCGCAGATGAAACGCACGCTGGCAAGACCGAAACCATGCGTGTCGAGTGCCGCTTTCGCGGCTTCGATGACCTCGCGGTTGTCGGCCAGGCCGAGATAGTTGTTGGCGCAGAAGTTGAGCACTTCCTTGCCATCGGTGGTGCGGATCGCCGAGGACTGTGGCGTCGTGATGACGCGCTCGGTCTTGAACAGACCCTGCTCGCGGATCGATTCGAGTTCGTTGGAAAGGCGTTCGCGGGTTGCGGAATCCATGGCGTGAAGGGCGTTCGAAGGGGGCGCAATTGTCCGTCAAAGCGACGAGCGGTGCAGCACTGCGGTCTTCCAGCGATGCCGTTTCCCGGTATCGGCAACCCGATCGCATCCTCTAGACTCGCGGTTTCCCGGTGGAAAGGCGATACGTGAAGAACTTCCTCGTGCTGTCTCTCTCGTTCCTGTGCGCGGTTTCCTCGCTGGCCGCGACGCCGCGTGCCGATCCGGAGTATCTGGCGACGATCCGCGACGACGAGTCGGCGCCGTTGCCTCGCGGACTCGCGCCGCATGAACGGGGTGTTCCGCTCCCGCTGGCTGCGGACGCGGCGCACGCCGCACCGACCGCTCCCGTTCGGGCGCAGGCCGAATACGAGGCCAACCACGGCATCCTGATCCGCTGGGGTGCGTACAACGCATTGCATACGGAAATGGTCGTGCCGCTCACGCGCGCCGATCCGCCGTCGGACGTGTGGGTGGTGGTCAGCGATGCGGTCCAGCAAGCCTCCGCGCGGCAGGTGCTCAGCGGCGGCGGTGCGGATCTGGCGCATGTGCATTTCGTCATCGCCCGCACCGATTCCGTCTGGATTCGCGACTACGGCCCCCGCTTCATCGACGATGGCGGTCGTCGCGGCATCGTCGATCACGTCTACAACCGTCCGCGCGCGAACGACGATGCCTTCCCGCCGGTATTCGGTGCGCAGCTTGGTGAACCGGTCTACGCCATGCCGCTCAGTCACGGCGGCGGCAACTTCCACCTGTTCCGCAATCGCGAGGCGTTCATGACGCGCCTGATCGTCAATGAGAATCCCGGGCTCGGCGAACAACAGATCAAGGATGCGTATCGCGCCTATCAGGGACTCGACGTGACGCTCACCGATCCGTTCCCGACCAGCTACGACTCGACGCAGCACATCGACATGTGGATGTTGCCGCTGGCCGATCACAAGGTGCTGATCGGCGAGTATGCGGCGGGCGAGGGCGCGGGCGTGCCGAAAACCGTAACCGATTCCACGGCGGCCTTGATGCAGGCACGCGGCTACACGGTCTATCGCACGCCGGGCTGGCGCGCGAGCGGCGCGCATTACACCTATGCCAATGCAGTGATCGTCAACCAGATCGTGCTCACCTGCCGTTTCAACGGTTATGCGGCGCAGAACGCGCAAGCGCTCGCCACGTTCCAGTCGGCGTTGCCCGATCATGAAATCGTGCAGGTCGATTGCAGCCAGATCATCGGCCTGGCCGGTGCGATCCACTGCATCGTCATGCACATGCCTGATCTGCTCTGGCGCAGCGCTTTCGATATCGAGGACTGAGCAGGGTCGATGCGTGGCAGAAACCGGGTGCGTCCCGACAAGGTTGCGGCGATCATGTCGTGATATCCGCATGTGAGATACCGATGAGCCGCATGACCTTGATCGATACCGCGCCGATTCCCGGTGGCGGCGAGCTGCGCCTGTTCCAGGAGGGCGAGCATTACTCGATCAAGATCGCCGGGGGCGGCGATCTGATGTCGACGCGGATGCACGGTTCCGAAGATGCGCTGGCGCGGATCGGTTGTCAGCGCATCGCCAACCGGACACAGGCGCGCGTCCTGATTGGCGGTCTGGGCATGGGATTCACGCTGGCCGCCGCGCTGGACCAGTTGCGTGGGAATGCCGAGGTCGTCGTCGCGGAACTGGTGCCGGGAGTCGTTGCATGGAATCGGGGACCGCTGGGCGGGCACGCGGGAAACCCGTTGCGTGACGGGCGGGTCACGGTGCGTGAGGCGGATGTCGCGCAGCTGTTGAAGAACGAGCGCTCGGCGTATGACGCGATCCTGCTCGACGTCGACAATGGCCCCGGCGGGCTGACCCACGAGAACAACGATTGGCTGTACAGCGCGCAGGGCCTGTCGGCATCACTGCAGGCACTGCGCCAGGGCGGCGTGCTTGCGGTGTGGTCCGCGCATCCGGATCGCGCGTTCACCGAACGCTTGCGTCGCTGCGGTTTCGTCGCCGAGGAAGTCCCTGTTCGTGCGCATGGCAACAAGGGCGCGCGACATATGATCTGGCTGGCCGAAAAACCCGCACCACCGGCTGCGGCAAGGATTTCACGTCCTGCGATGTCGTCGGCATCGGCAAAGCGTCGCAGTCGCTGATATATCGACGATTCGGATGATCGAGCACGCGCGTGTCACTCGCGAGTTTCCGTCGCGATCGCCTTGTGCAAAAGATGCAGGCGCAGGTTCCAGCCATGCGAGGTCAGTTCGCGCTGACTGCGCATGCTCGCTTCGCCGCCGATCAGAATCGTCTTGCGAGCCGGGCGAAACTCGTCGCGCGCGATGAACGCGGCGACTTCATCGGTCCAGACCAGATAATCGACAGGCAAGGGCAGCACGCGCTCGCCGTCCATGCTGTCGTAGGCGAGGCCGGCGCCGATCGTGCGCAGTTTTCCGCCATGCGCGCGGTCGCCGAGTTCACGCGCCGCCAGACGCAAGGCGTTGACGACGAAGCGCGCCTCGAGTTCGGAGCCGGCGGTCATGCCGAGTTCGAGCAGCGCATCGCAGCCTTCCGCGGGACGCAAGGCATCGAGTGAATCGAGCAGGCTGGTCTGCAGCGTCGGCGTGAACACGCCGCGACGCAGGAACTGGCGCATCAGCAGTTCGTCGCGACAGTAGGCGCGCAGGCGCTCGTGGTTCTTTTCGCGCAGGGACTCGGGATCGAGCTTCCAGACGATCTCGTTGAGCTGCGTGCCTTCCGAAAGCACCACACCGCCGACGCCGCCGATCGTGCCGAGCGCCGCGCTCGCCGCATAGCGTCCGCCGGAGCCGATCCAGGCAAGGCTGTCGAGGCGTTCGCGGATATACGGATTGCTCGTGTAGGGATCGATTCCAAGTTGTTCGGCGAGCTCGCGTTTGACCTGTCCATATTTGACCTGGCGCTTGACTTCGCGCTCCAGTTCCGCAGTCGCGCTGCTGTACCAGTGCTTCTTCGTGGCCGGCGTGTCCTTGGCGGATTCCTCGCGTTCCTGCTCGCGCGCCTCGGTCATCGGCCCATCGCCGCGCGGATACGGATTGCCGTCGCTGCCGAGCTTGCGTGCGGCGCGATCCGAGGTCGACTGCGCCTGGTCCGCGATCTTGCGCAAGCGATTCCCGAAATAGCGCGCGACGCCCATCGGGATGCCGATCAGGGTATCGATCGGATGGGCGGCGATCTTGCCGAGTCCGCTCGCGGTCTTCATCAGCGAGGTTCCCGCGGCGTCGAGGAACGCATCCGAACGGGTGACCCTATCGAGCGCCTCGAGTGCCGGCAGTTCGGCGATGCGATCGGTGAGGATCTCGATGCTGTCCGCATGCAACATCCCAACCGGCGTGTCGAGGGTGAAACGCGCCATGTAGCCGCGAATCTCGACATGCGGATCGACCTGGAAACCCGGGCCGGACAGCAGTGCCGGTTGCACGAAAGCCGTGGCGTCGAGCACGGGTTCGTCTTCGTTCGGCGCGTTGCCGGTGGCCGGCGCCACGAAGGTCAGTGCGGCGAGCACGACGATTCGACGGAGGGGGCAATGCAGGAGCAGGGGTACGAGGATCGGCGCGGCGGGAGAGGCGCGGTGCTGCGTTCGCTAGTCTAGGGCAACGCGGATCGAGTAGCACAATCGACGTGGCCGCAGCCATCCTGGGGCGAATGCGCCGGCAGGCGAGACGTTTCGGCGCATGCGGGGAGTCCGGTATCCTTCGCCAATGAATGCCATCAACCAACATGATTCGATCCGTGCCGTGCTCTGGCGCGGTGACCGCCTGCGTCTGCTCGATCAGCGACGACTGCCATTCACCGAGGACTACGTCGATTGCATGACGCCTGCCGAAGTCGCGCAGGCGATCCGCGATCTGGTGGTGCGCGGCGCGCCGGCGATCGGCATCGCTGCCGCCTGGGGCGCGGTGCTCGCGGCGCAACGCGGCCGCGAGGCACTGGATGTCGCCTTGCCCTTGTTGCGAGCCGCGCGTCCGACGGCGGTCAATCTCATGTGGGCGCTCGATCGCATGCAGCGACGCATTGCCGGTGGCGCCGATATCCAGTCGCTCGAAATGGAAGCGCAGGCGATCCAGGATGAGGATCTCGCGGCGAACCGGCACATGGGTGAGCTCGGTGCCGCGCTGCTTGGCGACCAGGTGGGCGTGATGACCCATTGCAACACCGGATCGCTGGCCACGGCGGGCTATGGCACGGCGCTCGGCGTGATCCGCGCCGGATCGACGCGTGGCAACATCGTGCGCGTATATGCCGGCGAAACGCGGCCCTGGTTGCAGGGCGCGCGGCTGACGATGTGGGAACTCATGCGCGATGCGATCCCGGCGACCCTGGTTTCCGATTCCGCGGCCGCGCACCTGATGAAATCCGGCGAGGTGCAGTGGGTCGTCGTCGGAGCCGACCGCATCGCCGCGAATGGCGATACGGCGAACAAGATCGGCACCTACCAACTCGCCATCGTCGCGCGCCACCACGGCGTCAGGTTCATGGTCGTCGCGCCGTCATCGACGGTCGACATGGCGACCACCTCGGGTGACGACATCGAGATCGAGCTGCGCGATTCCACGGAACTGCTTGCCCATGCGGGGCAGCGCACCGTGGTCGATGGCGCGATGGCATGGAACCCGGTGTTCGATGTCACGCCTGGCAGCCTGATCGACGCGATCGTCACCGAGCGCGGCGTGATCGAGCAGCCCGATACGCGCAAGATGGCGGCGCTTTTCAGCCAGTGAGCCTCATTTTCCTGCAGTACGGCGTCGCCGGTCGTTTTCCGAAATCGATCCCGGCGCATGAAGCGTCCTCGCGCGTGACACTGTCGATGTGGCTCGTTCGCACGCCGGATGCGCGCGCGCCCGGCCGCGTGGCGGCATTGTCGTGATCCAGCGCTTTCGAACCTTCGCACTGTTCTGTATCGCGGGCATGATCGGCTTCGTGGTGGATGCCGGCATCGTGCAGATGCTCGTGTCCGGACCGGGCTGGAACCCATACCTGTCGCGGCTGCTGTCATTCATCGCGGCTGCGACGGCGACCTGGATCTTCAATCGTCATT